>CAZKTS010000037.1:0-7147 GCA_964555735.1 uncultured Bifidobacteriaceae bacterium | reverse complement strand
AAGCCGCACAAGCGGGCGCGCCTCGGCATCGGCCGCACGTTCCAGCGGCTCGAGACCTTCGGCAGCCTCTCGGTGCGCGACAACGTGCTGGTCGCAGCCGAGATGCGCAAGGGCTGGTCGCGGGAGAAGTTCGACGTCCACGCACTGGTCGAGGAGCTGATCGCGAGCGTCGGCCTCGAGGACGTGAGCGAGGAGCGCGTCGACAAGCTGCCCACGGGCATGGCCCGGCTGGTCGAGGTCGCCCGCGCGCTGGCCGCGAAGCCGAAGGTGCTGCTGCTCGACGAGCCGTCGTCCGGTCTCAACGAGAGTGAGACGCGCGCGGTGGGGACGCTGCTGCGCGAGCTGTCCGCGAACGGGCTCGGTGTCCTCCTCGTCGAGCACGACATGAGCTTCGTGATGGGGACGTGCCAGCACATCCACGTGCTCGACTTCGGCCGTCTCATCGCCGAGGGTGCGCCGACCCAGATCCAGGCCGATCCGGCCGTGCGCGCCGCGTACCTCGGCTCCTCGGACGAGAAGCCAACGCCGAAGGTGGTGGCGACCACCGCCGCCGCAGCCGCGCCCGGGGTCGCCGCGGCCGAGATCGTCGCCGAGGTGCTGCCGACCGATGGCACCACCGCCGCTCCCGCACCGGTCGAGGTGCAGGGTGCCGCGCTCGCCATCTCGGGCGTCACCGCCGGGTACGGGACGATCGATGTCCTCGAGGGCGTCGACCTCGCGGTCATGCCGGGGCAGGTGTTCGCGCTCCTCGGCCCGAACGGCGCGGGGAAGTCGACGACGCTCAAGGTCGCGAGCGGGCAGGTGCGCCCGACCCAGGGGCGAGTGATGCTCTTCGGGCAGGACGTCACCGGCTGGCCGGCCGACCGCCTCGCGCGCGAGGGCGTGTGCCTGGTGCCGGAGGGTCGCGGCGTGTTCCCGAACCTCACCGTCACCGAGAACCTCCGCATGGCCACCTACAGCGGCACGTCGTTCAAGGACGTGCAGGACCGTGCCTTCGAGCGGTTCCCGCGCCTGGCCGAGCGGCGCAAGCAGGTCTCCGGCACGTTGTCGGGCGGCGAGCAGCAGATGCTCGCGATGGCCCGTGCCCTTGCGACCGACCCGAAGGTGCTGCTCCTCGACGAGCTGTCGATGGGCCTGGCGCCCCTGATCGTCGAGGAGCTCTACGAGGTCGTGGCCCGGATCGCGTCGGAGGACGTGTCGATCCTCGTGGTGGAGCAGTTCGCGCACGAGGTGCTCGGCGTCGCCGACATCGCGGCGATCATGCTCCACGGGCGGGTCGAGTACCGCGGCGACCCTGCAGAGGTCGCGGTCGCGCTCGACACCGCCTACCTCGGCGGTGCCGTCGAGGCCTGAGTCTCGGCCCCGATCGGCGCCGACCCGATCGGCTCTGCGGCGATCGACTCCACACCGATCGGGGCGTCGCTCACCACGCTGCGTACGAGCACGCCGATCGCGAACGCGGTGCAGATCGAAGCGCCCAGCGCGACGACGAACGGTGCGCCGGCCGCCTCGGCCACCGCGCCCATCCAGATGCCGCCGAAGGGGATGAGGCCGGCCCACGTGACCGTGAACAGTCCCATGATCCGACCGCGCTTCTCGTCGTCGGACAGGTGCTGGAGCAGGGTGTTGGTGGCGGTGGTCGTCGAGAAGTAGCAGAAGCCGATCAGCACGCAGACGCCGATCGAGAGGCCCCACGATCGTGACAGCGCGAAGGCGAGGACCGCGACGCCGAAGCCGGCAAGCCACCAGGCCGCGGTGCGCAGCGACGGGATCTTCCGCCGCATCGCGGCCGCGAGCGCGCCGAACACCGCGCCGACGCCGGTCGCGATCACGAGGACGGTGAAGTCGTCGGCGGGATGGTGCAGCACGTCCTTCGTGAACACCGGCAGCAGCGCGACGTGGGCGACGCCGAAGATCGAGAACACCGACATCAGGACGAGGATCGCGATCGCGGGTGGGCGGTCCTTGGCGTGCCGGAGACCGTCCTTCCACTGCGACCACGCTGACGAGTCGTCGTGCTCCTCGAGCTGGCTCGTGAGCCGCACCCGCGAGAGCAAGGCGAGCATGATCACGTTGGCGACGGCGTAGACCGCGAACGCCCAGCCGGCACCCCACGCGGCGAGGATCGGCGCCGCGAGCGCGGGGCCGGCGATCCGGGCCAGGTTGTTGCCCGCCGACTCCACCGAGATCGCGCTCGAGAGGTCGTCGTGATCGACGGCGTTCGCGGTGGCGGCCTGCTGGGCCGGCGCCATGAAGGCGAACATGGTGCCGATCGCGAACCCGAACGTCGCCAGCACCCAGGGCGCACCGAGGCCGGTGAGCACGACCACGGCCAGGGTTGCGGCGAGGAGGGCGACCGCGGCGCGGGTGAGCACCAGCATGCGCGCCCGGTCCATGCGGTCGGCGACGACCCCGGCGAAGGGGGCGACCAACAGCATGGGGATGAAGGTGGTGAAGAAGAGGATGCCGAGCCACAGGGACGACTCGTCGGTCTCCCGAGCCATCTCGGACTGGAGCGAGATGTGCGAGATCCAGAACCCGAGGTCGCCGACCGCATAGGCGCCGAACAGGAGCCGGAACTCGCGGTGGTTGAACGCGCGGAACGGCCGGTGGCGATCGAGGACCGGTGACGCCTCGCCGATCGCCGGTCCCGGCAGCCCCGCCTCTTCCTCGGGAAACGGTGCGGTCATCGGAGCTTGCGGAGATGACTCGCCAGGGAGCGAGCGTCCGCGGCGCAGGTGACCGTGCTACGGCACGAGTCGAGCGCCGCAGCGAGCGACCGCAACATTAGGGCGCGTAGGTGCCGTCGTCGCGGCGGGTCCATCCGGACGCGGCCATGCTGCCGCCGTCGACGTGGAGGATGGTGCCGGTCACGAAGCTCGCCAGCTCCGACGCGAGGAAGACGATGGGTCCGGCGCAGTCGTCGACCGTGCCCCAGCCGAGCGGGACCTTCCGGCCGTAGGCCTCGCGCTGGCCCTGGCTGGCGGCGTCGCCGAGGCCCTCGTCGCCGGGCGTGGGGATGGCGTCGGGCGCGACCGCGTTCACGCGGATGCCCTGGGGGGCGAGCTCGAGCGCGAGGGTCTTGGTGAGCTGCTCGACCGCGGCCTTCATCGCGGCGTAGACGCCGAATCCCGGTGCGGCGCGCGACGCCTCGATCGAGGTGACGTTGATGATCGACCCGCCGTTGGCCATCAGCGGCACGCAGGCGCGCACGAAGGTCGTGACGCTGGTGAAGTTCTCGTCGACGAGCGCCCGCTGACCCTTGTCGCTGATGTCGAGGAACGACGAGTAGAACCCGCCGCCCGCGTTGTTGACGAGGATGTCGATCGCACCGAACGCCTCGCCGAGCTCGGCGACCCATGCCTCCACCGCGGCCTGGTCGCGCACGTCGAGCTCGCCCGTCTCGCAGCGCCGGCCGAAGGACTCGACGTCCGCAGCGGTCTCGTGCATCCCGTCGACGTTGCGATCGCAGATCGCGACGTCGGCGCCGAACGCCGCGAGCGCGCCCGCCGCGGCCGCACCGATGCCCTGCGCGGCGCCGGTCACCACCGCCACTCGTCCGCCGAGGCCGGCGGCGCTCCGATCGATCACGGGGTCACTCTAGGGGTCGCCGCGACCGGCCACCGCTCGTAACCTCGCCCGCGTGGATCCCGATCTGAGCCCGGTGCCGGACTACCCGGGGCTCCTGCGCCTCGACGGGCGGCGGGCGCTGGTGCTCGGCGCCGGGCAGGGGATCGGGCGCCAGGTGAGCCACGCGCTCGCCGAGGTAGGCGCGCAGCTCGCGTGCGTCGACCTCGAGCCGACGCGCGCCGATGCGGTGGCCGCGGAGGTCGACGGGCTCGCGATCGCCGCCGACATGACGACGCGCGAGGGCGCGCAGGGCGCGGTCGACGCCGCGGTGGGTGCGCTCGGAGGCCTCGACATCGTGGTCGACATCATCGGGATGGCCACGTACGCGGAGCTGCTCGCCCTCACCGACGAAGAGTGGGACTGGCACTTCGACGTGGTGTTGCGCCACGCGTTCCTCGCGGCACAGCTCGGTGGCCGAGTGCTCGCGGCGAACGGTGGCGGTGCGATCGCGTTCGTCGCGTCGGCGTCGGGGATCACCTCGGCGCCGCGCCACGGGGCCTACGGCGCCGCCAAGGCCGGGCTCATGTCGCTCGTGCGCACGGCCGCGGTGGAGCTCGGCCCCTGGGGCGTGCGCGTGAACGCAGTCGCCCCGGGGGTGGTGTGGACGCCTCGAGTGTCGGCCTTCCTCGGCGAGGAGGGACGGAAGCGCAACGAGGCCAACGCCCCGCTCCGGAGGATCGCCCAGCCCGCCGACATCGCCGCCGCGCTCCTGTTCCTGGTGTCGGACCTGGCGGCGTTCGTCACCGGCCAGACGCTGGTCGTCGACGGCGGCGTCGGGGCCAAGTTCCCGTACCCGATGGCCGACTGACGGTTTGGCAGACTGCCGCCATGTTCGTGCAGGTCGACACCCACCAGGCCCCACCGGTCGTCACGCTCGAGGAGCCCGACGACACGAAGGCGTTCCAGCTCACGGTCCTGGGCGGCCCCGCCGACGTCGGCCTCGTGTACGGCGCGCTCGTCGACGCCGCCGCAGGCCGTCTCGACGGCGACCACGCGTGGATCGCGATCGACGCGGTGCGGCGGATGGCCGCCGGTCGCACGGCTCCCTCGTGGGATGCCGACTTCGCCGCGATGCTGGAGTACGCGACCAGCAAGGGATGGGTCGACGACACCGGCGCGTCCGTGCGCGCGCACATCGAGTTCCGCCCCTAGGGCGCGGCACTCAAGGCTCGGCGCGCTCCTCGCTCGCGGTGAGCCGCCCGAGCGTGGCGCGGCTCAGCACCGTGGGCGCGCCGGTCGTGATCGCGATGGTCTCGCCGGCCTCGATGCCATCGGCGTCGGCGACGACGACCGCGACCGTCATGCCGGGCTCGAGCACCGCGTCGTCGGCGAGCTCCTCATGGCCCATCCCGACGCCCTCGACCGAGACCGTCGCGCTCCGGAGGGTTCCGACCATCGTTCCGGCCGTGCAGGCGGCGAGCGCGGACGCGAGGAGCGTGGCGGCCGGGTCGTCCGGATCAGCGGTGCGGGCGACGACGCCCTCCCAGCCGTCGTGGACGACGCCGATCCGCACGCTGGTGCGCGCAGCCGCCCGTCGCACGACGGGCGTGAACGAGGGCCGAGCCGTGCCGTAGCGGCCGATGGCGGCGAGCGCGGCGCCGACCGGGTCCGGTGCCGCGATTGCCGTGCGGGCCGCCGTGTTGGCGGCGGCGCCCGCGACGCCGAGGGCGCGGCGGTCGTCGTCGTCCTTGCGCCGCCGGACCTCACGCAGCAGCGCCTCGCCGTCGACCAGCGCGGCATCCGGGAACGCCGCCGCGAGCAGGCGCGTCCACATCGGGGTGAGCTCGTCGATCGCGAGCCGATGCACTCGAGTGTCGCCGACGGCTCGGGCGACCGCGGCGAGCATCGTCGCCGGGTTCCAGGTGATGGGGAAGAGGCGCTCGGTGGGGATCTCGGGCGGGATGCCGTCGTCGGTGATCGACAGGAGCTGGATCGCTCGGGTCGCCGTCACCACTGCGCAGCCCGGCGCGAACGGCCGGGTGCCGGCGAGCGCGAGTCGGTTCGCGCCCGACACGTAGGCGGCGTTCGCCTCGCGTCCCACGAGGAGCAGGTCGACGCCCGCGGCTGCGAGCGCGTCGATGGTGCGGTCGAGGTGCGCGGTCCCGTCCACCGGCTACTCCCAACCGTCCCACGTGAGGGTGCTGAGCACGTCGTGGCCGTCCTCGGTGACGGCCACGATCTCCTCCGCCCGGAAGCCCGCGTGGCCGTCGTCCCAGATGACGGGCTCGAACACCAGGACCATGCCGGGCGCGAGCACGACCGACTCGTCGAACGCGTCCCCGAGGTCGGTGCCCACGAAGGGTGCTTCGGCGCTCTCGGTGCCGGTGCCGTGCGCAAGGTAGAGGTGCGGGAGCCAGGGTCGCCGTCCGTCGACCATCCCCGCGGCGCGCGTGAGATCACGCGCCGTCGCGCCCGGGCGAACCGCCGTGCGCGCGGCCCCCACGACCTCACGCCAGCGCGCGGCCTGGGCCCGCCGACGCGGGCTCGGGTCCTCGTCGATGACCCAGGTGTGGCCGTAGTCCGATTGGTAGCCCTCGTACGAGATGCCGGTGTCGACCCAGACCACCGCGCCGCGTGTGAACCACCCGGCGCCGGTGACGGTCGGGAAGACCACGTCGCCGGTGACGCTGAAGGGTCCCTC
Source organism: uncultured Bifidobacteriaceae bacterium (assembly GCA_964555735.1). GTDB lineage: Bacteria > Actinomycetota > Acidimicrobiia > IMCC26256 > PALSA-555 > CAZKTS01. The sequence continues at coordinate 876 of CAZKTS010000037.1, read as the reverse complement.
GGCGATCGACGGCGGCATCTGTTGCCACACCGGGTCCACCGTGTTGCCGTGGGCACCGAGCTCGTGGACGGCGCGAAGGAAGCGGCCGGTGACGCGCCGCGCGCGTGTGCCTGATCGAGCGCTCGCGCGCACCTCGGCGATGGCGGCCTCGTTGATCGCCTGCGCGTGGCGGATGCACCACAGCTCGTCGGGGGTCTTGCGCACCTTGGCCGCGCCGAGCGCCCCGACGGGATCGAGGATCGTCCGGCCGTCGGCCAGCAGCGCGGCGTGGAGCGGCATGGTGAGCTCGTCGACCGCGACGGCACCGGAGGGCACGTCGGCGAGCAGCGTGCGGACGCCGTCGTCGAGCTCGAGGTGCACGGCGTCGTGGAGGTGGCCCGCGGGGAGGTCCGGCGGCGCGGTCTCGGGGAACGACGTCCACACGTGTGGCGGCGCACCGTCGGCGGTGACCAGCGCGACGGGCCGACGGTGCAGGGCACGCGCCTGGTCGGCCGCCGGCACCCGCGTGCCGGTCGCGTAGGCGACGTTGCCCTGGCCGAGGAGCAGCAGGGTGTCGATGTCGGCGTCCTGCATCGCGCCGACGAGCCGCGCGTGCCGCTCCCGGCGCATCCGAGCGAGGTCGAGCTCGGGGGGCGGCGCGAGCGTCACCGGGGGAGCATCGCGCATCGGTTTGGAGAGCCGAGGGGGCACTGCGTGCCCCTCAGGCTCTCCAGACACGGGGGAGAGGGGAGAGGATCAGCGCGAGAGGTGCGGGGCGACGTCGCGGTGGAACGCGTCCATCTGGTCGAGCAGCTCCTGGAGCGACCGGTTGCGGAACCGGATCTGGAGGTGGCTCACGCCCATCGCACCGAACTCGTTGAGGCGCTCGGCGATCAT
>CAZKTS010000036.1:0-4726 GCA_964555735.1 uncultured Bifidobacteriaceae bacterium | reverse complement strand
AGAAGCTGCGGGACACCGCGGCCGCCTGAGCCACCTCACCGTCGCCCGACCAGGCGACAGCACGTTCGAAGCGTCGACGACCCCGCTCCGTGCGGGGTCGTCGTCGCGTCCGGCCTCGGTTCGCGCTCAGGCCGCCTCGCGGTCCTTGCGCTTGAGCCACCACCACACGGCGACGCCGGCGCCGGCCGCGGCGAGCACGCTCCCGACCGCGATCGTGGGGCCCGCGGGCGGCACCGGCACCCGGTCGCGCAGCCGCACCGGCCGCGCGAAGTCGAGGATCGGCCAGCCCTCTTCGCGTGCGACGCGGGCGAGCTCCTTGTCGGGGTTCACGGCGAACGGGTTCCCGACCGCGCGGAGCATGGGCTCGTCGGTGATCGAGTCGCTGTACGCGTAGGACGCGGCGAGGTCGATGCCTTCCTTCGCGGCCATCGCCGCGATCGCCTCGGCCTTGTAGGGGCCGTAGCCGTAGAACGCGAGCTCGCCCGTGTAGTTGTCGAACGCGTCGACCTCCGGGCGGGTGGCGATGACGTCGTCGACGCCGAGGAACTCGCCGAGCGGTTCGACCACCTCCAGCGGCGCCGACGACACGATCACGACCTTCCGGCCCGCGGCCTGGTGCTCATGGATGAGGTCCAACGCCTCGGCGAAGATGATCGGCGTCACGACCTCGTCGAGGGTCTCACGCACGATGTCGGCGACGTGCTGGCGGTTCCAGCCGCGGATCATCTCCAGCATCGCGATGCGGAGCTTCTCCATCTTCGCCTCGTCGGCACCGACGAGCATGAAGATCACCTGGGCGTACGCGCTCTTGACGATCGCGGCGCGGGTGAGGAGCCCCTCGCGAAACAGCGGGCGACCGAACGCCAGGACCGAGCTCTTGGCGATGATCGTCTTGTCGAGGTCGAAGAACGCCGCGGCGCTCACGTCACGGCCCTCCGCCACTTCGGTCCGGTGCTCGTCATGCGCGCACAAGCGTACGACGGCGCCGGAACCTCTTCGGCGCATCCCGGACCGAAAGGACTCGCCCGTGCTCCTCGCGCTCTGGTCGCCGAAGGGCGGCTCCGGCACGTCGGTCGTGACCGCGGCGTGCGCGCTCGTGCTCGCCCGTGATGCCGCCGGCGCTCGCGTCGTCGACCTCGGCGGTGATCAGCCGGCCATCTTCGGCCTCGCCGCCGACCCCGAGACCGGCGTCGCCGATTGGCTGGCCGCCGGCCCCGAGGCCCCGGCCGACGCCCTCGAGCGGCTGACCGTCCCCGCCGCGCCGGGCATCGCCCTCGTGCCCCGGGGCGCACCGGAGCGCCCGCTCGCCCCGCAACCGGTCGCGGAGGCCGGCGCCGCGCTCGCGGTCGCACTGCGCGACGGACCGGTGCCGGTGCTGGTGGACGCGGCGCGCGCGAGCGGCCCGGCGGCGCGCGCGCTCGTGGAGGTGGCCGACGTCTCGGTCGTCGTGATCCGCGGCTGCTACCTCGCGCTGCGGCGGGCGGTGCACACCCCGCTCCTCGAGCGAGCCGTCGGCGTCGTGCTGGTCGAGGAGCAGGGCCGCTCGCTCGGCGCCGCCGAGGTGGGCGACGTGCTGGACCGCCCGGTTCTCGCCCGGGTGCCCGTCCGTCCCGCAGTCGCCCGCTCGATCGACGCCGGTGTGCTCGCGGCGCGCCCGCCCGAGCCGCTGGCGCGCGCGGCGGCGCGCGTGCTCGACCGGGTCGGCCTCCTGCCCGACCGCCGCGGGCAAGCCGCGTGAGCGCTGAGCTCAAGCAACGGGTCCACGCGCGGCTGCTCCGCTCGCCCGACGCCCCCGAGCTCACGGGCGCCGACGCCCGCGAGGCTGTCCGCGCGCGGCTCGCCGAGCTGCTGCGCGATGAAGAGCCGCTCCTGCCCGCCGCACGCTTCGACCGGCTGCTCGGCGAGCTCACCGACGAGGTCGCCGGGCTCGGGCCGCTCGAGCCGCTGCTCGCCGATCCCACCATCACCGAGGTCATGCTCAACGGCCCCGGGCGCGCCTACGTCGAGCGCGCGGGCCGGCTCGAGCCGGTCGCGCTCCCGCTCGACGGGGCGGGCATCGTCCGCTTGGTCGAGCGGGTCATCGCGCCGCTCGGGCTCCGGCTCGATCGCTCATCGCCCATGGTCGATGCCCGCCTCCCGGACGGATCCCGACTGCATGCGGTCATCCCGCCGCTCGCGCTCGACGGCCCGTGCGTCACGATCCGCCGGTTCGGGGCGCGGGCCGTGCCCCTCGACGCGTTCGGTGTCGGACCCGACGCGGCCCGCTTCCTCGAGTGGGTCGTGCTCGCGGGGTGGAACGTCGTCGTCGCCGGCGGCACCAGTGCGGGCAAGACGACGCTCCTCAACGCGCTCTCGGCCGCGATCCCCGCCGACGAGCGGGTGGTCACGATCGAGGAGACCGCGGAGCTGCGGCTCGAGCAACCCCACGTCGTCCGGCTGGAGGCGCGCGCGGCCAACGCCGAAGGCGCGGGCGGCGTGAGCGTGCGCGAGCTGGTGCGCACCGCGCTGCGCATGCGCCCCGACCGCGTCGTCGTCGGAGAGGTGCGAGGCGGCGAGGCGCTCGACATGCTCCAGGCCCTCAACACCGGTCACGAGGGCTCGCTCTCGACCGTGCACGCCAACGGCGCGACCGAAGCACTGGTCCGGCTCGAGACCCTCGTGCTGCTCGCCGGGGTCGGTCTCCCGCTCGCCGCGGTGCGGACGCAGGTTGTCTCCGCGATCGACGCGGTGGTGCACGTGGCGCGCCGCGCGGGTGTCCGTCGGATCGAGTCGATCGCGGAGCTCGCGCTCGACACCGAGGTGCCACACACGCGGGTGCTGTTCACCGCTCACGACGGCGAGCTGTCGCGAGTGGCCGGCCCGCAGCGTCCGCCCCGGCGCAGCGACGTGCCCGCGTGCTGACGCTGGTCGTCGCCATCGTCGGTACGACCACGGTCGCCGGCCTCGTCCGGGCCGCGCGCCGCGCCGCCGCCGGCGACCACGTGCGCCGCATCGGCGCCCGAACGCGCTGGCGACTGCCTGCACACCCGCGCGCGGTGCTCGAGCACGGGCTCGCGGCGGCGGCGCTCGACGTCGAGCCCGAGGTGGCGTGTGAGCTGTGGTTCGGTGGGACTGCGATCGTGGCCCTCCTCGCCGCGGGGATCGCGCCGGCGTTCGTCGTGCCCACGGTGCTGGCGGGCCTCGTCGCCGGGCCGATCGCGCTCCACGTCGCCCGAGGGCGCGCGCAGCGACGGTTCGTCGCCGCGCTCGCGCCGGGCCTCGAGCATGTGGCGGCCGCGCTCCGCGGGGGAGCGTCGGTGCCCGACGCGCTCGACGGCCTCGCCGCGAACGACGGCCCGCTGGCCGCCGACCTGCGCCGGGTCCGGAGCCGCGCCGAGCTCGGCCTCTCCCAGGCGGAGGCGCTCGCGACGTGGCCGGCCGATCGGCCGCTCGGGGTGGTCCGCGCGGTGGCCGGTGCCCTTGCAGTGGCCACCACCGTCGGCGGGCGCGCGGCCGACGCGCTCGACGGCCTTGCAGCATCGCTCCGTGAGCGGCTCGGCGCGATCGCCGAAGCCCGCGCGCTGTCGTCGCAGGCTCGCCTCTCGGCCATGGTCGTGGGTGCAGCCCCGATCGGCTACCTCGCGTTCAGCGCCCTCGTCGATCCGTCGTCGGTCTCGGTGCTGGTGACGTCGCCTGCGGGACGCGTCTGCCTCGCCGTGGGTGTCGTGCTCGACGCACTCGCGGTGGTCTGGATGCGTCGCGTCGTGCGCGACGACGTGACCGCATGATCCCGAGCGTCCTCGGTGTCGTGTGGGGGCTGCTCGCCGCGCTGCCGCTCGTGCGGCGAGGCCGGACGGTCGACGCGGCCGAGCGATCGCGGTCGCTCGCTGCCGCCACCGAGCGGCCGCGTGCGGTGCGTCGGCTCGGTGCGGCGGTTCGGACCCGACCGGTCGTGCTCACCGTGACTGCGTGGGTGACCGCGCTCTCCACCCGGCGGCGCGCCCGGCGGATCGCCGACTCGGTGGCGCACGACCTCCCGGTCACGATCGATCTGCTCGCGGTGGCGATCGGCGCCGGCTGCACGCCGTTCGTTGCCGTCGAAGCCGCCGCGCCCTGGGCGCCGGCGTCGATCGCCGACCGGCTCGACGCGGTACGACGCGACTGCGGGCTCGGCGCAGGGTTCGCGGAGGCGCTGGACGCACAGGCGGCTGCCGTGCCCGCGCTGCGCCCGCTCGTCGATGCCCTCCTCGCGTCCGATCGCTACGGCGCGCCGGTCGGACCCGCCCTCGGGCGGCTCGCCGCCGAGCAGCGCGCCGCGCTCCGGCGTCGGGCCGAGGCGCGAGCCCGGACGGTGCCCGTCCGCCTCCTCTTCCCTCTCGTCTTCCTCGTGCTCCCCGCATTCGCGGTGCTCACCGTCGTCCCCGCGCTGCTCACCGGGTTCGCCCGCTGAGGCGCGCCGGTCAGGAGGATCATGTTGCTGCGTCTCCGTCGCCTCTCACCCCGTCGCCGGTTGCGGCGCGACCAAGCCGGTCAGACCACCGCCGAGTACGCGCTCGTGATCATCGGCGCGGCAGTGGTCGCGGGCCTGCTCGCCAAGTGGGCTGCCGGCGGTGCGATCTCCAAGCTCTTCGACAACGTGATCTCGAAGATCCTGCCGTGAACCGCGAGCACGGTCAGGCAACCGTGGAGTTCGCCCTCGTGCTCCCGATCGTCGTGCTCGCGCTGCTCGCCGTCCTTCAGGTCGCCG
>CAZKTS010000035.1:0-12288 GCA_964555735.1 uncultured Bifidobacteriaceae bacterium | reverse complement strand
GGCCGCATCGTCTGGTACGAGAGGTCGAGCGTCGCGGCCCGGTCGCCCTTGTCGAGCGCGCTGTTGGTGGCGAAGTTCATCGCCGCGTCGTGCACGACGCCGTAGACCCCGCCGTGGACCGTGCCCAGCGGGTTGCACGCCAGCTCGGTGGGTGTCCACGACGCGCGGACCCATCCTTCGCCATACTCCTCGAACGCGATGCCGAGCTGCGCGAGCAGCGGCATGCCGCCGTCGCCGAGCGAGCGCGTCATGTCCCGGGCCATCGCGGCGGAGCGTATCGTTGCCCTCATGCAGAGCGCAGTGATCGTCGACGTCGTCCGGACCCCGCTGGGGAAGCGCAACGGGTCGCTCGCCGGGTGGCATCCGGTCGACCTCGCGGCGCACACGCTCCAGGCGCTGGTGGAGCGCAACGATCTCGATCCCGCCCTGGTCGAGGACGTGATCATGGGCTGCGTCATGCAGGTGGGCGACCAGGCGGGCAACGTCGCCCGCAACGCCGCGCTCGCCGCCGGCTTCCCCGAGTCGGTCGTCGGCACGTCGATCGACCGCCAATGCGGCTCGTCGCAGCAGGCCGCGCACTTCGCCGCGCAGGGCGTGATGGCCGGCGCGTACGACGTCGTGATCGCCGCGGGCGTCGAGTCGATGACCCGGGTCCCGATGGGCTCGTCGTTCGCGGGTGGCATGCCGTTCGGCCCGAAGATGATGGAGCGCTACGACCTCGTGCCCCAGGGCATCTCGGCCGAGCTCATCGCCGAGAAGTGGGGGATCTCCCGCGAGGCCAACGACACGTTCGCGGTCGAGTCGCACCTCCGCGCCGCGCGGGCGCGGGAGGAGGGGCGCTTCGAACGCGAGATCGTGCCGGTGCCGGTGGTCGTCGACGACGCCACGGTCTCGTTCGAGCGCGACGAGGGCATCCGGCCGGACTCGACCGTCGAGAAGCTCGCGACGCTCAAGCCCGCGTTCCAAGCCGACGGCGTGATCACGGCCGGCAACTCGAGCCAGATCACCGACGGTGCCGCCGCGACGCTCGTGATGAGCGAGGAGCGGGCCTCAGCGCTCGGCCTCACGCCGCGCGCCCGGTTCCACTCGTTCGCGCTCGCCGGCGTCGACCCGGTGATGATGCTCACGGGCCCGATCCCGGCGACCACGAAGATCCTCGAGCGGTCGGGCATGACGCTCGACCAGATGGACCTCGTCGAGATCAACGAGGCGTTCGCCCCCGTGGTGCTCGCGTGGGAGCAGGAGCACCACCCCGACATGGCGAAGGTCAACGTCAACGGTGGCGCGATCGCCCTCGGCCACCCCCTCGGCTGCTCCGGCAGTCGTCTCCTCGCCACGCTCGTGTGCGAGCTCGAGCGCACCGGCGGCCGCTGGGGCCTCCAGACCATGTGCGAGGGCGGCGGCATGGCCAACGCCACCATCATCGAGCGCCTCTAGGGCTCGCAGCCCGAGCCCGAAGGGCGAGGGCCAGAGCCGCTTCTTGGCACGTTCTCTCAGTCCATGTCTGACGCAACGTGCCGAGAACGGGCTCTGGGAGCCGCGAGACTGACGCCGTGCTCGCCATCTCGACCCTCGGCTGGATCCTCCGGATCGCCATCGCGGTCATCGCCGCGCTGCTCATCTATCTGATCGGCGCGTCGTTCGTCCGGAAGTTCAAGGTCATGCCGGAGGAGGAACCGAACCCCGAGGACGTCGTCCCGGTCGACCTCAAGTACCGCTGCATCGTGTGCGGCGCCGAGGTCACCATGACGGCCGCCCAGGCTGGCGACGACACCCCCGACGCCCCCCGCCACTGCCGCGAGGACATGGTCCTCGTCGACTGAGCGGGACTGTCGCTACGCGAGGTTCGTGAGCAGGATCAACGCGCCGAGCAGTGCGAGGAACACCGCGAAGAGACCGATCGCGAAGCACCCCATACTGACGCCTGCGCCGCTCAGCGCCCGTTGATGGGCGCGTTCCTCCTCCGGAGAGAGATCCCAGAGTTCGTCGTCCATCCACTTCACCACCGGAATGCGTCGGCGCCGAAGATCAGCCAGATGATGGTGAGCACGACGCATCCGAGGACGATGTAGCCGTAGGCCTGACCCTGCACGGTGCCGCCTCCCACCGTCTGAAGTCATCCACAGGCAGTGGACAAACCTGTGTGTAGTTACACGCGTGTGAGCAGCGCTGGGGAATCTGGGGAGGACGTCCTCAGCGGTACTGGGTGGACAGCACGAAGCCGCCGATCATCAGGCCCAGCCCCAGGAACAGGTACGAGTTCTGGGCGTCGCCGCCGGGGAGCACCTGGAGGTAGTTGAGGATGATCACGGCCACGCCGCACCCGAGGCAGGCGAACATCGTCGCCGGCACCCACATCGGCGACTTCTTCGACTCCTTGGGCTTCGGCGGCGTGTAGCGCGACGGCTTCGGCGGTGGCGTCGCCTTCTTGCGCGGCTTCGAGGTCGGCATCGCCGAGACCCTAACGCCCCGGCCGAATCACCGGCAGCGCGCGACGGCCCGCCCGCTACCGTCTCGGCGTGGCCCCGCGCGTCGTCGTCATCGACAACTACGACTCCTTCGTCTACAACCTCGTCCAGTACCTCGGTGAGCTCGGCGCGGAGCCGATCGTGCATCGCCACGACGCCGTCACCCTCGACGAGCTGCGCGCGCTCGAGCCCGACGCCGTCCTCGTCTCGCCGGGGCCGGGTCGCCCCGAGGACGCGGGCGTGTCCAACGACGCGATCCAGGCCTTCGGCGCGGCCGGCGTGCCCGTGCTCGGTGTCTGCCTCGGCCACCAGTGCATCGGTCAGGTGTTCGGCGGCACGGTCGTGCGCGCGCCGCGCGTGATGCACGGCAAGACATCGGAGATCACCCACGACGGCAACGGCGTCTTCGCGGGCGTGTCGAGCCCGTTCACCGCCACCCGCTACCACTCGCTGGTCGTGGAGCGCGGGTCCGTGCCTGACGTCCTCACGATCACCGCCGAGACCGAGGACGGCCTGGTCATGGGGCTGCGCCATCGCGAGCTCCCGATCGAGGGTGTGCAGTTCCACCCCGAGTCGATCCTCACCGAGTCGGGTCACGACCTCCTGCGCAACTTCTTGGCTGCACGCGCCGAGCGCTGAGCGCCGCTACGGCAGGCGCGCCAGGCCGCCGTCCACCGTGGCGAGACCGTCGCGCACCAACGATTCGAGCGCGTCCTCGTCGAGGAGCTCGATCGGCGTCGCGCCGGCGCGCAGACGCGCGAGCACCACGCCGCGCCGCTGTCGGAACGACCCGTCGAACGGGGCCTGCCGCGGCCGCTCGGCCTCGTGCGGGAGCTCGCCCTTGGTCGCGCAGCGACGCCGCAGCGGGCACGCGGCGCAGCGCGGCTCGTGCGGACGGCACACCAGCGCCCCGACGTCCATGAGCGCGAGCAGGCGGTCGCGCCCGCGCAGGGGCCGGCCGACCTTCGCCATCGCCGCTTCGGCCTCGCGTTCGGTGAGCCGGCTCCCGGTCACGCGCTCCACGACCCGCCGGATGTTCACCTCGACCGCGGGGACGTCGGCGTCGTCGGCCTGGGCGAGGATCGCGGCGGCGGTGTAGCGACCGACGCCGGGGAGCGTCGTGAGATCGTCGGGCCAGCCGTGCGCGGCGATGATCACCGACGCCTCCCACAGTCGCCGGGCCCGCCGCGGGTAGCCGAGTCGTCCCCACGCCTCGATCACCGCGCCCGGCCCCGCCGCGGCCATCGCCGCGGGCGTGGGGAAGCGATCGAGGAACGGGCCGTAGGTCGTGGCGACCCGGGGCACTTGGGTCTGGTGCAGCATCACCTCGGACACGAGGATCGCCCACCGGTCGCGGGTCTCGCGCCACTCCAGGTCGTGACGGCCGTGGTCGTCGTACCAGTCGGACAGGTTCACGACGCCGAGGCGACGCCCGTCGCGCGCGGAGGCCGGGTCAGACGCAGGTGAGCGACACCGTCGTGCCGGGCGGCGCCTGCGTGCCCGCGCCCGGCGACTGGAGCGTGACCGTGCCCGCCTGGTTGCCGGTGATCGACACGTTGAAGCCGCTGGCCTGGAGCTGCTGCGCGCCGGGGAGGCACGCCTGACCGACGACGCCGGGCACCGGCGTGGCCTGGGGCCCGGTCGACACGTTCATGATGACCGTCGAGCCCTTCGGGGCCTTGGTGCCGCCCGCGGGGCTGGTGCTGATGACCTTGCCCGCGGCGACGGTGTTGTCGGCGACCGGCATCAGCTGCACCGAGAAGCCCGCGGCCTGCAGCGCGTTCTGGGCCGCGACCTGGTCCTGGCCCACCACGTTGGGGATGTCGACCGGCGGCTCGGCCGCGACCGCGACCTTCACCGTGGTGCCCTTGTCGACCTTCGTGCCCGGGACGGGGTCGGTCGTGATCACCGTGCCCGCGGCCTTGTCGGCCGCTTCCACATCGAGGCGTTCGGCGGTCAGGCCGATGTCGGCCAGGGCCGCCTGCGCGGCCTCGAACGTCTGGCCGGTGAGATCAGGGACCGTCACCTGCCGGCTGCTCACGGTGAGCGTGATGGTGCGCCCCTTGGCGATGAGCAGCCCGGCCTCGGGCGTCTGCTCCGTCACCTGGTCGATGGGGGCGTCGTTGACCTCGTCGCGACGCTCGACCTTGAAGCCCAGGCCGGTGAGCTGGGCGTTGGCGGCGTCGAAGGTCTGGCCGACGACGTTGGGCACCTCGGCCTTCTCCACGGACTTGCCGCCGTCGTCCTTCCCGCCGAGGAAGAAGACGGCATAGATGATCACCGCCGCCAGCAGGGCGACGCCGGCGGTCGCGGCGATGATCGTGCCCCAGCGGCGGGGCTCCTCGTCGTCCCACATCTGGGCGTCGGCGGGCGCGCCGGCCACGGTGGCGGCAGCCATGCCGGTCGCGGCCATCGTGGGCGACTCGGTGAGCGACGCGGGCGGCGGCGCGGCGACGCGCTGGCCCCGGCCGTACCGCATCAGGTCGGCCCGCATCTCCTCTGCGGTCTGGTAGCGGGTGGCGACGTCCTTGGCGAGCGCGGTGAGGACGATGCGCTCGAGGTCGGGCGGGATGTCGGGCACGAGCTGGCTCGGTGGCACCACTGGCTCGCGCACGTGCTTCATCGCGACGGCCACCGGGCTCTCGGCGCTGAACGGCGGGCGCCCGACGAGCATCTCGTAGAGCACGACACCGAGCGCGTAGACGTCGGTGCGGCCGTCGACCTGGTAGCCCTGGGCCTGCTCGGGTGAGAAGTAGGTGGCGGTGCCGATGACCGCGCCGGTCTGGGTGAGGCCCGCGGCGGCGTCGGTGGGGTTGGCCGAGATCCCGTAGTCGGTGACCTTGACCTGGCCCGACGGCGTGATGAGCACGTTGCCCGGCTTGATGTCGCGGTGCACGACGCCGCGCTGGTGGGCGAAGTCGAGCGCCCCGGCGATCTCGGAGGCGATCCGTGCCGCCTGCATCGGGGCCAGCCGCTCTTCGGCGCGCAGGATGTCGCGCAGCGAGCGGCCCTCGACGTACTCCATGACGATGAAGTACGTGCCCTCCTGGGCGCCGTAGTCGTAGACGCCCACGATGTTGGGGTGGTTGAGCCCGGCGGCGTTCTGCGCCTCCCGGCGGAAGCGCTCCACGAAGCTCGGGTCGCGCGCGTACTCGGCGAAGAGGACCTTCACCGCGACGTACCGGTCGAGCTGGGCGTCGCGGGCGAGGTAGACGTCGGCCATGCCACCGCGCGCGATCGGGCGCTCGATGTGATAGCGGTTGACCAGCACGTCTCCGGGCGTCATGGGCCGATCACTGTACCGAGAGGACCCGTTCGGCCCCGATTCACCCGTTCGTCCGGGTCGGGCAGCAGGCCAGGGCTCATCGCGCCGCCAACGGTGTGAGGGCGGCCTGCATCACGGCCCGGGCGATCGGCGCCGCCACCTGACCGCCGGTCGCCTCGTTCCCGAGGCTGCCGCCGCCCTCGACGATCACCGCCACGGCCACCTGCGGCGCCTCGGCCGGCGCGAACGAGATGAACCACGCGTGGACGACCTGACCGTTCAGGGCCTGCGCGGTGCCGGTCTTCCCGGCCACGGTCACACCAGGGATCCGACCGTTCGTGCCGGTGCCGTTGGCCACGACGTCGACCATCATCGCGTTGACGGCCTGCGCCGTCGTCGACGACACCGCGGTCTTCCACTGGTCGGCGTCGATGTCGCGGACGCGATCGTCCTTGCCGTCGCGGATCTCGGCGCCGACGTGCGGGGCCATGATCACCCCGCCGTTGGCGATGCCCGCCGAGACCAGCGCCATCTGGAGCGGTGTCGTGGCGACGTCGCCCTGGCCGATGCCGGCGAACGCGAAGAGGGGCTGGTTGTCCTGGAAGGAGCCGGCGGGCGGACCGATGCTCGCGACCGCGCCCGGCGCGACGTCGAGCGGGGGCGTGCTCTCGATGCCGAACCGCTCCATGCCGGGCACGAACGAGTCGCCGAGGTCGAGGCCGAGCTGGCCGAACGTCGTGTTGCACGAGTTGCGCAGGCTGTTGGCGAGGGTCCCGCCGCACGCCTTCCCGCCGAAGTTCTTGAGCGTCTGGCCGTCGGTCTGCGGGAGCGGGAGCTCGCGCAGCACCGGGTACTCCTGGTTCGGGTTGGTGGTGCCGTTCTCGATGCCGACTGACGACGTGACGACCTTGAAGGTGGATCCCGGCGGATAGATCTCGCGGTACGCGCGGGCGAGGTCGGGCTTGTTCGGGTCGTCGGCCAGCGCCTTGCCGTAGAACGTCACGCTCTTGGTGTCGTGGCCCGCGAACGGCTGCGGGTCGTACGACGGGTTGGAGTACATGGCGAGGATCTTCCCGGTGCTCGGCTCGATCGCCACGACCGACCCGCGCTGGTCGCCGAGCGCGTCGCGCGCGACCCGCTGCACGTCGGCGCGCAGCGAGAGCACGACGTTGCCCACCGCCTCGGACCCGTCGAGGAGGTCGGGCAGGTTCTCGAGCTGGAGCTCGGCGTCGCGACCGACCAGCACGTCGTTGTAGGTCTTCTCGACACCGGTGTTGCCGAACACGAACGACTGGTAGCCCACGACCTGGCTGAACAGCGCACCCTCGGGGTACTGGCGTTGGTACTTGAACTCGGTGCCGTCGTTGGAGGGCACCGACTGGGCGAGGACCACGCCGTCGGCGGTGAGGATCTTGCCGCGGGGCCGGTTGGCGTCGCGGAGCGCGGACCGCACGTTGCGCGGATCGTTCTCGAGGTTGTCGGCGTCGACGATCTGCAGATAGGTGAGCTGCGCGACGAGCACGAGCACCAGGACGACGACGGCCGTGCCGACCCGGCCGATGGCGCGGTTCACGCGGCGGCCCTCATGCGACCGGTGCCGCGACGCGGCCGCGCGCGGGACGCGAGCGGGCGAGGGCGTTGTCGTCGGACATGCGCAGCAGCAGGGCGAGGATCACGAAGTTCGCCACGAGCGACGAGCCGCCGTAGGAGATGAACGGGAGCGTGATGCCGGTGAGCGGGATCACGCGGATGACGCCGCCGATGATGACGAAGGTCTGGATGCCGATGATCGTCGTGAGGCCGGCGGCGAAGAGCTTCGGGAACGGGCGCTCGGACTCGATGGCGATCCGGAACCCGGTGCCGATGAACAAGAGGATCGCGGCGAGCACCGCGACCGTCCCGAGCAGGCCGAGCTCCTCGCCGATCGCGGAGAAGATGAAGTCGGTGGCGGCGTTCGGGATCTCCTGGGGGTTCCCGAGCCCGAGCCCGGTGCCCTCGAAGCCGCCGGTGCCGAGCCCGAACGCCGACTGCACGACCTGGAAGCCCTTGCCCTGGTAGACGGACCACGGGTCGAGCCACGTGCTCACGCGGTCCTGCACGTGGCCGAACAGGTTGTACGCGATCGCCGCGCCGCCCATGAACATCACGAGGCCGGCGATCAGGTAGGCGGCGCGCTCGGTGGCGATGTAGAGCATCGCCGCGAACACCGCGAAGAACAGCAGGGACGAGCCGAGGTCCTTCTGCTGGACCATGACGAGGATCGAGACGGCCCACGCGAGCAGGAGCGGGCCCAGATGCTTCGGGTCCGGCAGCACGAGCCGCCCGAGCCGACGGCTGCCGCTGGCGAGCAGCTCCCGCTTGTCGACCAGGTAGGCCGCGAAGAAGATCACCAGCAGGACCTTCGCGGCCTCGCCCGGCTGGAAGTTGAGCGGCCCGATGCCGACCCAGAGCCGCGCGCCGTTGATGGTCTTCCCGATGCCCGGGAGGAGCGGCAGCATGAGCGCGATCACGCCGAGGAAGAGGAACGTGTAGCGGTAGCGCTCGAGGGTGCGGATCCGACGCACGATCGCGAGGGTGAGCCAGAACGCGCCGACGCCGGCGGCGGTCCAGCCGGCCTGGATGCGGGCGAGCTCGGGGTCGAGGCGGGAGATCACGACGAACCCGATGCCGTTCAGGAACGCGGCGACCGGCAGGAGCACGGGCGTCGCCAGCGGCGCGAGCGCCCGGACCGCCAGGTGCGCGAGCACGAAGAGGCCGATGACGGCGACGACGAAGAACCACAGGTCCGGCGGGAGGTCGGAGCGGTCCGCGAGCTGCACGAGCAGGTACCCGAAGACCGTGATGGAGACCGCGAGCAGCCCGAGGCGGAGCTCGGTGTTGCGGAGTCGGTGGGCTGCCGCGGTGCGCGACGCGGTGGGCGCGGTCGCGACCATCAGCGTCGCCGCCCGAAGATCCCGAAGCGCCGCTTCGGGCGCGGGTCGTCCTCGGGGTCGGGGTCGTCGACGACCTGGGTGGTGGTGTCGTCGTCGACCGGGTCCGGTGGGAGCGGCACGGGCATCTCACCCGAGACGTCGGGGAGCACCTCGCCGTCGTCGTACACGTCGGCGACCACGACGGTGATGTTGTCGACCCCGCCGTTGGCGTTGGCCGCGTCGACGAGCCGCTGCGCGACCGCCTCGGGATCGGGCTCGTTGGCGAGCGCCTCGGTGAGCACGTCGTCGCGCACCATGTCGGTGAGGCCGTCGGAGCAGAGCAGCACCCGGTCGCCGGCGACGAGCGCCACCGGGTAGAGGTCGACCTCGACCCCGGGCTCGAGACCCACCGCGCGGGTGATCTGCGAGCGCCGCGGATCGCGGAACGCCTCGTCCTCGGTGAGCTCACCGGCGAGCAGGAGCTCCTCCACGAGGCTGTGGTCGGTGGTGACCCGCCGGAGCTCACCGTCGCGGAAGAGGTAGGCGCGTGAGTCGCCGACGTGGCCGAAGATCAACGTCTCGTGGTCGTCACCGACCACCGCGGCCGTGAGGGTCGTCCCCATGCCCCGCACGGCGTCGTCCTCGAGCGAGCGGTCGTAGACCGCGTCGTTGGCGGCCACCGCCGCGTCGCGCAGGTCGTGACGCTCGACGTACTCGGCGAGCAGCACCTCGAGTGCGGTGGCGCTCGCCACCTCGCCGCCCTGATGCCCACCCATGCCGTCCGCGACCGCGATGAGCTCGAGGTCGTCGTCGATGAGGTAGCCGTCTTCGTTGTGGTCGCGCACGCGGCCCACGTCGGTGGCCGCGCCGACCGAGAGTCGGAGCGTCACCGGGTCACCTCGGTGACGGTCTGACCGAACTGCACGCGGTCGCCGCGGCGCAGCTTGGTGGGCGCCTGCACGGTGTCGCCGTTCACGAACGTCCCGTTGCGCGAGCCGAGGTCCTCGACGAAGAGGTCGTCGCCGCGGCGGAACAGGCGCGCGTGCACGGTCGACACGAAGCTGTCCTCGGGGAGGACGACACCGCACCCGCCGCCGCGACCGACGGTGAGCTCGTCGCCGAGCGGGTACGTCTCGCCGCGGTGCTGGGCCGGCTCGAGGATCTTGAGGTGCGCACCCGCGCGCTTCGCCGGCTTGCCGCTCGCGGTGCCGGCGCCACCCGGGCCCGCGATCACCGGCGACTTGAGCTCGAGGACGACGACGCGCACGACTCGCGCCAGGAAGAGGAAGACGAGCGCGAGGAAGGCGAACTTGAGGACGGTGAGGACCGCCTCGGGGACCGCCTCCGCGAGGAGGGCGTTCACCGTGTCAGGACGCCTCGAACCGCAGGACCGTGTTGCCGAGGCGGATCTCGTCGCCGTCGGTGAGGGGGTGCTCCCGGATCGGCGAGCCGTTGACCACGGTGCCGTTCATCGAGCCCAGGTCCGTGACGACGAACCCGTGACCCGCGGGGCGGATCTCGGCGTGCTCGCGCGACACCCGGGGGTCGGCGACGACGATGTCGCAGTCCGACATCCGGCCGAGCGTCATGGTCGCCTCGCCGAGCGGGAGGCGGCGGCCGTCGGGGAGCACCAGCGAGCCGACGCGCGTGCCCTCGTGGATCTCGGCCGCGACGTCGCACTCGCCCTCGCGCAGCTCGTCGTCCGCAACCAGGGTGACGGTGACCGGCCCGACGAAGTGGTACCCCTCGGTCCGGGCGTGGTCGCGGGCGACCTCGGCGAGCTCACGGGCCAGCGCGTCCGCGAACGACGAGAACTTCTCGAAGTCGGGCGGGGCGAGGTAGACGCCGATGTTGTTGGGGGCGACCGGTACGCCGTCGACGCCCATCTGGCGATCGGCGTCGAGGGTCCGGGTCACCTTGCGGCCGATCTCGACCGGCTCGATGCCGCTCCGGAAGGCCTTGGAGAAGGAGCCCTCGACGAGCTTCTCGAGCCGTCGCTCGAATCCCTGCATTCCCACGGCGGAAAGTGTACGGCGGCCCGCTTGACGAGACGGGGCGGGCATGTGGGCGGGGGCCGGAGCCCCCGCCCACTGCCGCTGGTCCTCAGCCCGCGAACGGGATCTGGCCGGTGGTCACCGCCCGAGCGGCGGTGGCCTGGTCGCCCGGGCCGGAACCGCCCCGGGTGATCGTGATGCCACCGACGTCGATCGGCGGGGTCTCCGGCACGGTCGGGGCTTCGCCCGAGTAGAGCCGGATGTTGTCGATGTAGAAGCCGGCGCCGGCGGTGGCCGGTGCCGCCGACGACGTGCGGAAGAGGAGCGAGTCCACGGTGCGAGTCTCGTTGCCCTCGCAGTCGCGGAAGTAGTCCTCCCAGCTCGTGCCGGTGTGCCGCTTCACGCCGTCTACCCACACCTCGACCACGTCGTTGCCCGGCCCGTCGACGAACAGCATCGTGACCTTGATGTCGTGCGGCACCGAGCGGTCGAGGTTGTCGACCAGCGGGGTGAAGACGAAGCCGTCGCCCGTGTTGCAGCCGACGTCGAGCCCGGCCTGGTAGTCGTAGAAGTTGACCTGCATCCCGAGCACCGAGTCGTCGGCCATCTGGACCCAGCTCATCCGGGCACCGTCGCCCCGGTCCGGGCTCGCCACGACCGAGAGGCCGTCCTGGAGCTGGCCGGTCGCCGAGGCGAACTGCCACGCCGCCTCGAAGTAGTCGTGCACCGCCGAGCCGGACTCGGCGCCGCCCTCGGCCGCGGTCTCGCCCGCGGCCTCGCTGAGCGGGGCCGAGAACGTCTGGTCGCCGAAGCAGCCGCTCGCGACCGCGTTCGACGTCCGGAGGCTCTGGTCACCGAAGCCGGCACCGCCGGTGGCACCGTTGGTGTCGACCTCGTGGTCGTAGGTCGCGCACCCGCTGCCGGCTGCGCCGTTGCTCTGCCAGCCCTGCTGCTCGTCGACCGTGCCGGTCGTGAAGTCCGGCTGTTCGAAGTCGGTGGTGACCTCGTCGCCGAAGGCGACGCCCGCGAGGGCCGTCCCTCCGAGCAGCACGACGAGTGCCGTGATCAGGCCGACGCGCGCGCGCGTCGACCTCAGGGGACGTGCCATGGTGATTCCGCCCTTCCGCCTCAATGTCCGTCGGGAGCGGCTGCTCCCGACGTGCTTCCCAGCAGCGGTGACGGTACCGATTCGGTGGGACAGCCGACAACTCCCCACTGGTATCGTCGACCCCTCCCAACACTCGGGCGAGTGGCGGAATTGGCAGACGCGCAGGCTTCAGGTGCCTGTGTCCGAAAGGATGTGGGGGTTCAAGTCCCCCCTCGCCCACCACCCGTTCCTGGGCGCACTTCGTCAGTTGACACTTACGCAAGTGATCACTTACACTTGCGGGGTGGACGCAGCCCTCAAGGCCCTCGCCGAACCCCGCCGCCGGGAGATCCTCCGGCTGGTGTGGAGCGACGAGCTCCCGGCCTCCGAGATCGCCGCGCACTTCCACGAGGTCACCCGGTCCGCGGTCTCCCAGCACCTCGGGGTGCTCAAGGCCGCGGATCTGGTGAGCGAGCGGCGCGACGGCACCCGCCGGCTGTACCGCGCGCGGAGGGACGAGGTGCAGAAGCTGCGCGACTTCCTCGACGACTACTGGACCAGC
>CAZKTS010000034.1:0-4804 GCA_964555735.1 uncultured Bifidobacteriaceae bacterium | reverse complement strand
GTCAGAACCCGCCCGCTTCGATGGCGGAGCCCTCGAGCGCGACGGCGAGGTCGTCGCCGGGCGTCGCGGTGTGGTCGCGCAGCGGGATCTCCTTCAGGCGCAGCGCGAGCAGGAACAGGATGACCGCCACCGGGATGCACGCGAGGAACACCGTGTGCAGCGAGTTCGAGAACGCCTCGACCACGCCCGCGTGCACCTTGTCGCCCAGGTGCTGGAGCGTCTCGGGCCGCCCGCGCAGCGTGTCGAGGTCGATGTTGGCGCCCGGCGGTGTGAGCTGGGGCAACCAGTGCGAGAGCCGGGCGGTGAAGATCGACCCGAGCAGCGCGAGCCCGACCGCGCCGCCGAGCTGGCGGTTGAACATCGACGCCGACGTCGCCACGCCCAGGTCGCGCAGCTCGACCGCGTTCTGGATCGCGAGGATCAGCACCTGCATCACGAAGCCGAGCCCGAAGCCGACGGCCATCGCGCTCACCATCACCTCGACGGTGCTGCTGCCCTCGTCGAGGCGGAGCAGGAGCAGGACGCCGCCGATCGTGATCGCGGACCCGAGGATCGGGTACCGGCGGTAGCGGCCACTGCGATCGATGAGGCGCCCGACAAGGATCGTCGCGACGACCGTCGAGAACATCAGCGGGATGAGGTAGAGGCCCGACGCGGTCGGGCTGATGCCGTTGACGTACTGGAGGAACGCGGAGAGGAAGTAGAGCGCGGCGTAGAACAGCACCGCGGCCATGAGGTTCATGCCGAGCGCGGTGCGCGCGATCCCGATGCGGAACAGGCGGGGCGGCAGGATCGGCTCGGGCGCGCGGTGCTCGCGCACCACGAGCAGCGCGCCGAGCGCGACCGCGGCGACGGCCAGCCCGATGATGAGCGGCGAGTCCCAGTCTTCGCGCGAGCCACCCCAGCTCGTGACCAGCACGAGACACGACACCGCGCCCACCATGAGCGTCGCGCCGAGCCAGTCGATGCGATGCTCCGACCGCTTGATCGGGACGTGGAGGCGGCGCCACACGATGCCCGCGGCGATGAGCCCGATCGGCACGTTCACGAGGAACGCCCAGCGCCACGACACGTGCTGCGCGAACACGCCGCCGAACAGCGGACCCGCGACGCTCGAGAACGCGAACACGAAGCCCGAGTAGCCGATCCACCGTCCGAGCTCGCGCGGCGGCACGAGGTCGGCGACCATCGCCATCGGCAGCGCGGTCAGGCCGCCCGCGCCGAGACCTTGCACCGCGCGGAACACGATGAGCTGACCCATCGAGCCGGCGATGCCGCAGAGGATCGAGCCAGTGAGGAACAGCGCGATCGCGACCAGGAAGATGCGCTTGCGGCCGTAGAGGTCGCCGAGCTTCCCGTAGAGCGGTGTCGACGCCAGCGCGGTGAGCAGGTACGCGGTCGCGATCCACGCGAGGTCGCGCAGGCCGCCGAGGTCGCCGACGATCGTCGGCGTCGCCGTCGCCACCATGGTGGTGTCGAGCGCGGCCATGGCGTTGCCGGCCATGAGCGCCACGAAGATGATCAGGACGTCCCGCTGGCTCCGTGGCTCCCCCGCCGCTCCGCGCATACGATCCGGAGCGTAGAACGTGTTCTAGAACCACGTTCGCGATCCGGGGGGAACCGCAGGTATGGGCAAGTTCACGCGTGACGAGATCGAGCAGGCCTTCGAGCGGTTCCAGGACCGCGCCGAGGCATCGGCCAAGAGCGGCGACTGGACCGCGTGGTCGGAGAGCTTCACCGAGGACGCCACCTACTACGAGCACCACTACGGGAAGTTCGAGGGGCGCGAGGCGATCCGCGACTGGATCCAGCAGACGATGAGCGAGCCCATCAACAACGAGATGCGCGCCTTCCCGATCGACTGGTACGTGATCGACGAGGAGAAGGGCTGGATACTCTGCCAGGTCGCCAACGTGATGGACGACCCGGGCGACGGCTCCGACCACCGTGAGTACAACTGGACGCTGCTCCACTACGCGGGCGACGGCCTGTTCTCCTACGAGGAGGACATGTACAACCCGATGGAGTTCGGCACGATGATCAAGGGCTGGCTCAAGGCCAAGAAGGCCGCCGGCGCCGGCTGAGACGCCTCCGGTCCAAAACTAGAACGTGTTGCACTTTTCCCGGGCCGTCGTTACGATCCCGACGCTCGACCCACGTCTCGAGAAGGGCGCGTCGCCATGGAGTTCTCCCTCTTCAACAGCCTCTACACGCCGCACCAGGCGTACGAGGGCGTCGACGACCAGTGGTCGGTCGAGGCGCAGCGGCTGAAGAACGAGGTCGCCTGGACCGTCGCCGGCGACAAGGCGGGCTTCAAGTACACGTGGGCGACCGAGCACCACTTCCTCACCGAGTACTCGCACCTGTCGTCGAACGAGGCGTTCCTCGGGCACCTGTCCGGCGTCACGAGCAACATCCACCTCGGCTCGGGGATCTTCAACATCACGCCGCCGGTGTCGCACCCGGCGAAGGTGGCCGAGAAGGTCGCGATGCTCGACCACCTGTCGAACGGGCGCTTCGAGTTCGGCATCGGGCGCGGGTCGTCGACCACGGAGCAGCGCGGGTTCGGGATCGACGACCCCGAGCTCACCAAGAAGATGGTCGACGAGGTGCTCCCCGAGTTCAAGAAGATGTGGCGCGAGACGGAGTACAGCTTCGACGGCGAGTACTGGAAGCTGCCGCCGCGGAACGTCCTGCCCAAGCCGTACTCGGATCCGCACCCGCCGATGTGGGTCGCGGCCGGCAACCCCGGCACGTTCGAGAAGGCGGCGAAGATGGGCCTCGGCGTCCTGTGCTTCACCACCGGGTCGCCCGAGACGCTCAAGCCGCTGATCGAGCTCTACAAGAACACGATCGACGACGCCGAGCCCGTCGGTGAGTACGTCAACAACAACGTGATGGTGACGAGCCAGATGCTGTGCCTCGAGGACGGCCAGAAGGCGCGCGACATCGCGTGCAACATGACGAGCGGCTACCAGAACTCGCTGGTCTTCCACTACCTCGACACGTTCCCGAAGCCCGAGGGGCTCCCCGACTGGCCGGCGCTCATCCCCGAGCCGACGCCGGAGATGCTCGACCAGGCGATCGCCGCCAAGCTCGTCATGACCGGGACGCCCGACGAGGTGTCGCAGTCGGTCGCCGCGTACGAGGAGGCGGGTGCGGACCAGGTGTGCTTCGGGATGCTGTCGACGACGATGCCGATCGAGATCGCGATCGAGGCCGTCGAGACGTTCGGCAAGCACGTGATCCCGCAGTTCGACAAGGACCCCGTGCACTCCACGACCCGCCAGCGCGAGGCCTACGTCGCCAAGCGCGGCCCCATCACCAAGCGCTCGCTGGGCCGCGCCGCCGACAAGCTCCCGGTCCTCTAGCCCGCGTTCTCGAGGTCAAGACCTCGAGGTCAACCCCCACGAGGCGCTCCTCAGTGCAATAGGGGTACAAGAACGAGCGCCCCATTGATGGGGTTGGGGCTGGGGCTGGGGCTAGATGGTGCGCTCGAGGCGCCAGGGGCCTTCGCGGGTCATGACGAGGCGGTGGCGGGGGCCCTCGACGAGGGCGTCCTCGGTCTCGTAGCCGGCGTCGCCGATCCAGAGCGCGGCGATGTCGTCGTCGACCTTCCCGATGCGGGTCTCGTAGTAGCTCGGCTCGATGGCGTGGGCGTCGGCCATGAGCTCCTCGACGGTCTCGAACCCGCTCAGGTAGTGGAGCGTCATCCAGGTGGGTGGCGCGAGCTCGATCTCGAGTCGGTCTCGTCGGGCGAGCGCATCGGCTGGCTGCATCCACTCTTCTTCGAGGATCTCGCCGAGGTCGACCGTCACCGCACCTTCGGGCGCCGGTGCGAGGAAGAACCACGTGATGTACCGCTTCGGCGCGAGCCCCGGCGGCGTCCAGTGCGCGAACCACGCGAGCGACTCCGGGTCGACGGCCAGCGCCGCCTCCTCCATCGCCTCCCGCACCGCGGCGACGCGCGCCGCCTGCTCGATTGTCGTCGCGCCCTCGCGGTCGGCGTCGTCGATCCGCCCGCCCGGGAACACCCACATGCCCCCGAACGCGATCTTCGAGTTCTTGCGCAGCATGAGCGTCTCGACACCGTCGTCGCCGTCGCGCACGAGGATGACCGTCGCCGCGGGGATCGGCTCCCCCTCCTCGCGGACGCCCCCCATCAGCCACCGCTCGAACATCCGCTCCTGGCTCTCCGGCACGCAGCGAGTCAACCACAGGTCCTCGAGGCGCTCCTGACGCCGTTCTATTGGACTGAGGAACGCCTCGTGACCGGGTCAGACTGCACGGCATGAGCAGCACCGACGTCCGCGATCTGTTCCGTTCGACGGCTGATCTGGCCGCCGACTTCGTCGAGGGGCTCCCCGAGCGCCCGGTCGGCCCGGTCGTCGAGCTCGAGGCCCTCCGCACGGCGTTCCGCACCGGCGAGCCCGTCCCGCAGACCGGCACGCCCGACGACGACGTGATCCGCGAGCTCGTCACCGCGGCCGACCCCGGGATCATGGGCAACCCCGGCCCTCGCTTCTTCGGCTTCGTCGTCGGCGGTGCGCTCCCCGCGGCCGTCGCCGCCGACTGGCTCACCACCACCTGGGACCAGAACACCGGCCTCTACCCGCTCGCCCCCGCCGCCTCGATCGTCGAGGAGGCCGTCGGCCGCTGGGCGCTCGAGCTCCTCGGCCTCCCCGCCGACTGCTCGGTCGGCTTCGTCACCGGCGCGCAGATGGCCAACTTCGCCGGCCTCGCCGCCGCCCGGTACCACGTGCTCCAGCAGCAGGGCTGGGACGTCGAGGCCGACGGCCTGGTC
>CAZKTS010000033.1:0-7552 GCA_964555735.1 uncultured Bifidobacteriaceae bacterium | reverse complement strand
CCGCTGCTGGAGGACCGACGCGAGTGCGTACGCGAAGCCCGCGAGGACCGCGAGCAGGATCGCGATCGCGAGATCAGACACCGATCGGCGTCGGCGCGCCCGGGATCTCGTGGGCCCCGAGCGTCCCGACCGCGAGGTCGCGCTCGGCGAACCGGTCCGCGAGGCGCGGCAGCGCTCCGAGCGCGGCGTTCCACGAGCCCGGGTAGGACTCGCAGTCGGAGTCGTGGAGCAGCACGGTGCCGCCCGCGACGTAGCGACGCAAGACGTCATCGACGACCGTCTGCGGCGTCGCCTCCTTGCGCCAGTCGCGGCCCCAGGTCGTCCAGAGCACGGTCCGCAACCCCGCCCGACGCGCACCGCGCACAGCTCCATAGGAGAGGATGCCGAACGGCGGGCGGAACCAGATCGGTTCGACGCCGGTCAGGTCGGCCACCGTGTCACGACAACGACGGATGTCGTCGGCCGCGGCTCCGGGCATGCGTCGGAGCATGTTGCGGTGCTCGTCGCCGTGGACGGCGACCTCGTGACCGGCCGCGGCGATCTCGGCGGTGAGGCCCGGGGCCTCGCGCGCCATCGTGCCGAGCACGAAGAACGTGGCCTTCCAGCCGAGGCGGTCGAGCTCGCCGAGGAACGCGGGCGTCGACGCAGGGTCGGGGCCGTCGTCGAACGTCAGCGCCACGTGGTCGGTGCGACCGCGGCCGACGAGGGCGGGGGTGAGACGCATCCCGATCGGCGAGACGCCGGCGAGCGCGGGACCGGCGTGCACCAGCGCGGCGGCGCCACCCAGTGCGATCGCGGTGCCTGCTGCCGCCATCTCCGGACTCACGGGCTGCTCGCCCTACTTGAGATCGACGAAGGGACGGATGGTCAGCCCGGCAGCCTCGGCACGCGCCTCGAGGTCCGCGAGCGCGACCGACACCGCGAGCGGATCACGACCACGGCCGTCGAGCAGGTAGACCTTGCGCGCCTCGGGGTCCGGCACGTCTTCGGGAGCGAACGTCTCGTTCGGGCGCACGAGCTTCTGCTTGTCGTCGCCGGTCCGGCAGTAGAGCTGGTCGAACGCGTCGAGGGCCCGGCCGGGGACGAACTCACGGGCGCGCTCACCCGAGTGCGCCGCGATCACCTGGAACGACTTGTCGCAGTCGTTCTTGGCGCGGTTCCAGCGGAGGAAGCTGCCCTTGCCCCATCCGCCGTTGGCGATGTCGACGCCGGCCTCGCCGAGCTCGTGGAGCGTCTCGGTCGAGCGTTGCGCGGTCGGTGCGTCGACGACGACCGTGACGCCGAGGTCGACGATCGCGTCGCGCACCGCCTGGCTGTCCATCTCGCCGGCGCTGGCACGCACCCCGACGTAGACCGTGTCGGTCGCGGCCTTCGGCGGCTTCGCCACACCGACCCCGATCGCGGCGACGCCGTGCGCGCCGACGGTGAGGAGGAAGTAGACCGCGGCGAGCGAAGCTGCGGTGAGCCACACGCGTCGGCGCCCGCGGGGTGTCTGGAACGGCGTCAGCAGCGCGTGCGCGCGCGTGGTGTCGGCGAGCTGCACGACGTCCTCGGCGGGGTCGCCGGCGAAGAGGGCCTTGCCCTTGGCGATCATCTCGTCGCGCTCGGGACCCGCGGTGGTGGCGTCCTCGAGCGCGACGCGCAGCTCGTCGTCGTCGTGCGCGTAGCGACTCACGCCCGAGACCGCCATGTACTTGGCGTTGTCCTTCCCGTGTCCCGCGATCGGCTGGAACGAGATGACGGGCAGCTCGGCGGCGAACGCCTCCATCGCGCTCAGGCCACCGGCGTTCTCGACGAGCGCGTCGGCCGCCGCCATCAGGCCGGGCATCTGATCGGTCCAGCCGAGCACAGTGCCGCCGAGACCCTGCTCGAGGAGCGAGTCGTACAGCTTCTCGTCCTTGCCGCAGACCGTGATCGGGTGGTACTCGGGACCGCAGCGGGTGATCGCCTGCACCGTGGAGCCGACGTCGCCGACGCCCCATGAGCCCGCAACCACGAGCACCGCGCGCTCGTGCGGCTCGATGCCGAGGCTGCGGCGCATGTCTTCGCGGTCCGGGCGCTCGCCCCGGAACTTGTCGCCGACGAGCGGTCCACTGGCGACGTTGGCGCGCCCGCCGCGCTTGGCCGCGGTCTCGGCCGAGACCGGGCTCACCGCGAGGTTGAGGTCGACGCCCGGGTGCACCCACAGCGGGTGCACGGCGAAGTCGCAGAGATACGTGGCGACCGGGACGTGCAGCCAGCGCTTCTTGCGCATGCGACCGAGCACGAGCGACGCGAGCGGATAGGTGGAGACGACGGCGTCGGGCCGCACCTTCTCGAGCTGTCGGCGCAGCGGGCGTCGCGTCGCGAGGCTCATCGCGCGCACCACCGGCCCCCACATCACCGCGCCGATGCCCTTGTTGAACGCCTGGTAGGTCAGGTCGTAGGTCCACGGCAGGCGCTGGAGCTGGAACAGGTAGCTCCACCGCACGAATCCGCCCAAGCGGAACGGGATCATCGTCAGGTAGTCGACGACGCGGACGTCGTGGCCGCGGGCGACGAGTCGGCGCTCGAGCTCTCGAGCAGCCCCGTCGTGGCCAGCCCCCATCGACGCCGAGACGATGAGGATCGATCGACGCACGGCCGTCAATGCTAGACGGCGCCGCCGGGGCCATCCGGATGCGATGCCGCCTCGGACCGTGGCGCGGCAACGGTTGTGGGCCCGGCTCGGTGCCTATCCGTCGCGGAGGACGGCCACGAGCACCCGCATGATGAGGACGGTCGCACAGAAGAGCCCGAAGTACCCGAAGAACTGGAACAGCGAGGTGCCCTCCGTGAAGGAGGGCCCGCCCGGGGTGCCGATGAGCAGCACCGAGACGAGGCCCACGGCACCCCCGCTGAACGCGAGCACCACCCGATTCACGAGCCGCGTGACCACCTGCTCGTCGTGCTCACCCGCGAAGAGGCTCACGCGCAGACGCAGGCCGTCGCGCTGCGCGGTGGAGAAGGTACGATCGACCTGCCGCGGAAGTCGGCGCAGCATCGGCACCAGCCGCATGAGCTCGTCGCGCGCGGCGGTCTCGAACGACTCCGGCGCCATCGACGCCCGCATCCACTCGTGCGCCACGCGCTCGGCCGCCTCGATCGTGTTGTAGCCGGGCGAGAGCGTCGTGAGCGTGCCGTCGAGCGTCACCAGCGCGCGGAAGAAGGTGCTCAGCTCGGCCGGCAGCACGACACCGTACGCGGACAGGAGCTGGAGCAGATCGTTGAACATCGCGGGGTCGGGCACCGCGCCACCGCTCAGGTGGCGGGCCATGAACCGGGCGAGCGCCCGCTCGAGCTCGTCGTCGTCGACGGGCCGGCGCAGCGTCGCGACCTGCATCATGGCGGTGCGGAGCAGCTCCGGATCGTTGGTCGCGACGCCGACCATCACGTCGCGCACCGCGGCCTGCTGGATGGGGTCGACGACGCCGGTCGCGCCGAAGTCGATCAGGCCGAGGCGGCCGTCCTTGAGCACCATGACGTTGCCCGGGTGCGGATCGGCGTGGAAGCGCCCCTCGACGAGCATCTGGTGGAGCACCGTGCGCAGCAGCTCGTCGGCCAGGTGCGCCCGGTCGACGCCGAGCGCGTCGATCGCCGTGGAATCGCGCACACTGACGCCGTCGAGCCACTCCATCACCAGCACGCGTGGCCCGGTGAGCTCGTCGCGCACGGTCGGGATGCACACCGCGCAGTCGGGCGGGAGCCGGGACCCGACCTCGGCGAGGTTGCGCGCCTCGGTGCGGAAGTCGAGCTCCTCGCGCAGCCGGTCGGCGAACTCGGAGGTGAGCTCGCGCACCTGGTACTCGGCGCCCCAGGTCGTGCGCGACTCGACCGCCTTCGCCAGCTCGTCGAGCACGTCGAGGTCTCGTTCGATGTCGTCGGCGATCCCCGGGCGCTGCACCTTGACGATCACGCGCTCGCCGCCGGGGAGCACGGCGCGATACACCTGCCCGATCGACGCCGCCGCGAGCGGCTCCCATTCGAACGACTCGAACACGGTGTCGGCATCGGCGCCGAGCTCGTCGCGGAGCACCTCGGCGATCGCGTCGCGGTCGGCCGGCTTCACGTGGTCCTGCAGGTTGGCGAGCTCGGCCGCGACCGGTGCCGAGACCAGATCGGGGCGGGTCGAGAGCACCTGCCCCATCTTCACGAACATCCCGCCGCCCTCCTCGAGGGCGAGCCGTAGACGGAGCGCGACCGGCGCGCGCCGCTCACCGCCGTCGTCGTCGACCGCGTCGCTGATGCCGAGCTGCTTGCCCAGGCCGTAGCGCGCTGCGATGCGCGTGATCTGCGCGTACCGCTGGACCCGCTGCGCCCGCCGCTTCACCGATCGCAGCGGGCGCGGGATCGTGGTCAGCCCGGTCTGCGCACGCGCCAGCGCTCCGGGTCGGGCCAGGAACTCGATCCACACGGACACCGACATCGCGCCGAACGCGGAGAAGAGGACGACGTTGCGCGTGAAGTCGGCGTTCGGATCGCTCACCTCACCCGCGATGAGCAACGAGAGCGCGCAGCCGGCGATCCACCCGAGGAACCCCGACAGCACGGTGAGCGACATCGAGCGCCGCACCCCGAGCATGCGACCGGCGATCCACGCCACGAGCAGGGTCGCGGGCAGCGCGAGCAGGACCACGACCACCGCGGTCCCGCCGAGGCTCTGGTCGTCGGCGAGGAAGGGCGTCATCGGGCACCCGTCACACGTCGGGTCATACCGACAACAGCACCCCGGCGAACATGCCCAGAACCAGGAGACCGCCGGCAAGGCGCGTGTGCACGAAGGCCAGCGCCGCGAACCACAACGGCCAGATCGGGAAGCCATCGGGCGGAGCGTCGGGCTTCGGCTTGGAGAAGGGCGTCCACACGCGTGCGAGCCGCCAGAGCCCGACGAGGCAGACGAGCGACAGGATCGGCACGGTGCCGATCGCGGCGAGGAGCCCGACGAGCGGATAGAAGGCGACCATCATCCAGCGGGTCAGCGCCCGGGCTCGACGCTCGCCGAGCATCACCGGCAGCGTGCGCGTGCCGTCGGGCTCGTCCCAGGGGATCTTGTCGATGTGCTTGCCCATGAGCACCGCCGTGCACAGCAGCGCATACGGCACGGAGGCGAGCACGATCTCCCACGGCAGGTTGCCCACCGCGGCGTAGTAGGTGCCGCCGACCATGAGCGGGCCCCACACCACCAGCACCGTCGGCTCGCCGAGGCCGTGCTTCTTCAGGCGCAGCGGCGGCGCGGTGTAGGCGACCGAGAGCAGGAAGCCACCGAGCGCGAAGCCGACCATCGGCCATCCCCGCTCGATCGTGAGCACGACGAGGATCGCGAGATCGAGGGCGTTGATCACGAGGGCGCGGACGACGAGGCCGCGCTTGGTGGTCATCCCCGAGAGCACCGGGTGCGGCGCGTACAGCGCACGTGGGTACGCGGCGTCGTCGGTGCCGACCTCGAGGTCGAACAGGTCGTTCATGAGGTTGTTGGCCATGTGGGCCAGCACGATGCCGAGCGAGGCGAGCGCCCACAGACCGACGTCGACCGCGTCCTCGCCGGCGTACCACCACGCGAGCAGCCCGGCGACGAGCGCCGCGGTGACCGTCATCGGCAGCACCGACGCTCGGACCAGCAGGATCCAGCGGGTGACCGGGTCGAGCTCGCCCGGTGGCGGGTTGCCGGTGGTGAGGGACAGGCGCCAACGGCGTCCGAGACTCGCCGATCCGGCCGCCGACGACTCGTCGAGGGTCGTCACCGGGCGAGCGTAACCCGGGACAATCCACCCGTTCTGCGCCGCGAGGTGGCAGGATCTCCCCGTTTGCGCCGACTGGCGCGTGACCACGGGGCACGCGTGCACGCGTGCACGGGAGGGGGTTGTCGATGCCGGCGAAGCGCCGCACCACCGCCAAGAAGAAGAGCACCACCAAGCGGGCGACCGCTCGGAAGTCCACCGCTCGGAAACCCGCCAAGCGCAAGGCACCCGCCAAGCGTCGGGCGCCGGCGAAGCGGAAGTCCACCGCTCGCAAGCCCGCCAAGCGCAAGGCACCCGCCAAGCGCAAGAGCACGGCCAAGCGCAAGGCCCCGGCCAAGCGGAAGAGCGCAGCCAAGCGGAAGGCACCGGCCAAGCGCAAGGCACCGGCCAAGCGGAAGTCCACCGCCCGCAAGCCCGCCAAGCGCAAGGCACCGGCCAAGCGCAAGGCGCCCGCCAAGAAGAAGAGCACCGCGAAGCGCAAGGCACCCGCCAAGCGCAAGGCGCCGGCCAAGCGCACCGCTGCGGCACCGTCGAGCGCCCCGGCCCCGAGTGCGCCGACCGCGCCCATGCGCCCGGCCACCCCGCCGGCCGCGCCGAGGTCGACGCCCGCCGCACCGCAGCAGCCGTCGCTCAGCCCGGTCGGTGGCGCGGCACCGAAGAAGAGCTTCTGGGACCGCATCACCGGGAAGTAGCGCGACCCGCGAACAGACGGACAGGATGCGACGGCCGGCCCTCGGGTCGGCCGTCGTGTCGCGAAGGGGCGTGAAGGAGGACCACCGCCAGTGAGCACCGCCGCCACGCCGACGACCGGGGCATCGTCGAAGCGCAAGAACCTCATCCTCGCCGCGATGATCTTCGCGGTCGGGATGACCTTCATCGATCAGACGATCGTCTCGATCGCGATCCCCGAGATGCAGCGCGACCTCGGGCTGTCGTCCACCGGCGTGCAGTGGGTGATCAACGCCTACTTGCTCGCGCTGGCGGCGTTCTTCGCGTTCGGCGGTCGCATCTCGGACATCTTCGGGCACCGCAAGATGGTCGTGACCGGCGTCGTGATCTTCACGGTCGCCTCGGCGCTCAACGGCGCGGTCCCCGAGGGTGACATCGCCGAGACCTGGCTCATCGTCTTCCGCATCGTGCAGGGGCTCGGCGCCGCGCTGATGCTCCCCGCGGCGCTCGCCATCGTCGTGGGCTCGTTCGAGCTGCGCGAGCGCGGGAAGGCGCTCGCGATCTTCTTCGCGATCACCGGCGGGCTCACGTCGATCGGTCCGATCGCCGGCGGCTACCTGAGCGAGTGGACCTGGCGGGCGATCTTCTGGGTGAACGTGCCGATCGCGATCATCGCCCTCTTCCTCATCGCCAAGGCCAAGCCCGACGACACCAAGCACCCGGCGCCGATGGACTACCGGGGTCTCGTGCTCATCGTGATCGGCATGGGCGCGAGCGTGCTCGGGTTCCAGCAGGCGAGCGTCTGGGGTTGGGATGACCCCGCGACGTGGGCGTGCATCGTCGGCGGACTCGCGCTCGTCGTGGCGTTCGTCCTCGTCGAGCGCCACATCGAGCACCCGCTGATCAACGTCAAGATCTTCGCGTCGCGCGCGTTCACCGTGGAGAACGTCGTCCTCTTCTTCTCGATGGTCGCCTTCGTGCCGCTCTTCTTCTTCGCGAGCATGTACGCCCAGATCGCGCTCGGGAACTCGGTCTCCGAAGCGGGCCTCTACCTGCTGACGTTCTTCGCCGGGTTCGCCGTCGCGTCGCAGTTCGGCGGGCGGATGTTCGACTCGAGCGGGGCGAAG
>CAZKTS010000032.1:0-9427 GCA_964555735.1 uncultured Bifidobacteriaceae bacterium | reverse complement strand
GTTCGGCGGCATCGCGGAGTACGCGCTCTCGACCGTGACCGCGGTCTTCGACGCTCCGCCCGAGCTCGACGACGTGGAGGCGGCCGCCTTCACCCTCCCCTTCCACACCTCGAACCTCGCGATCAACACCCGGGCGCGCCTCCAGGCGGGTGAGCAGCTGCTCGTCGTCGGTGGCGGGACCGCGGTCGGCACGGCCGCGATCCAGCTCGGCGTCGCCGCCGGAGCGAACGTGCTCGCGATCGCCGGGGGTCCGGAGAAGGGCCGTGTCTGCTCCGAGCTCGGCGCGACCCCGATCGACTCCACGAGCGAGGACCTCTTCGATCGCGTGATGGCGCTCACCGACGACCACGGTGCCGACGTCGCGGCCGACATGATCGGTGGGGAGCAGACCGAGACCGTATGGACCTGCATGGCACGCGAGGGTCGGTACGTCGCGGTCGGGTTCAACGACGATCCGCAGTCCGGCCTCACCGGCCGTCCGCTCCGCAAGATCTCGATGGGCAACATCTCGGTGCTCGGCGTGATGCTCGGCTACAACGACATGCCGATCGAGATGCGCAAGTTCGGCCTCAACACCTTCCCGCCGGCAACGGGCCGCGAGGTGCACGCGGCCCTGCTGGCGCTGGTCGCCGACGGCAAGATCCGGCCGGTGGTGGGGCGGCGCATCCGCATGGCCGATGTCGCGACCGCGCTCGAGGACCATGAGCAGCGTCGCACCACGGGTCGCACGGTCGTCGAGATCGCCGGGTCGTGACCGCATGGCTCCGCTGACCCCCGACGACGCCCTCGGCCAAGCCGTCGACCAGACCGGTCTCGACGATTTCGGCCCCGACTCCTTCCGACCGGGCCTCGACGCCCTGTGCGGCTCGCTGGCGGCCGACGCCCGCCTGAGCGAGCTCGGCGAGGTCGTGCTCGCCACGACGGTCGTGGCGGCGCTTGCGAACCGCCTGCGCGTCGTCGACTGGCTGCGCGAGCACCCCGAGGTCGCCGACGAGCGCATCGAGGCGCCGATCGTCGTCATCGGCATGTTCCGCGCCGGCACCACCTTCCTCAGCAACGTCCTCGACCAGGATCCCGCGAACCGCGCGCTGCTGCGGTGGGAGTCCGGCGACAGCGTCCCCCCGCCGTCGCCGGCCACCCTCCGGAGCGGCCCGCGGGTCGACGCGGCCATCGCCGCGAGCAAGATGCTCGACCAGCTCAACCCGAAGATGAAGGCGATCCACCACGAGGGCGCAACGGACGCGACCGAGTGCATCGCGGTCATGGCCCAGGACTTCCACAGCCTCTCGTGGGAAGCGATCGCCAACGTCGCCGGCTACAGCCGTTGGTTGCTCGCGGCCGATCAGCGCTCGGGCTACGAGTACCACCGCCAGGTGCTCCAGCTGCTCCAGAGCGCGGGTGCGCGCGGACGATGGACCCTGAAGAGCCCGCACCACGCGCTCGCCCTCGACACGCTCACCGCGGTCTACCCCGACGCGCGTCTCGTGCTGCTCCACCGCGACCCGACCGTGCTGTCGGCGTCGGTCTGCAGCCTCATCAGCACCCTGTCGGGCACCTTCACCGACGCGGATCACACCGCGTACATCGCCGAGCACTGGACGAACATGCTCGAGGAGTCGGTGCGGCGGATCAACACCTTCCGCGATGCGCACCCAGAGCACCTGATCCACGACGTCCAGTACGCCGACCTGGTGCAGTCACCGGTCGAGACGGTGGAGCAGATCTACGACGCCTGCGGCTCGACGCTCGAGCCGGCGGCTCGAGACGCGATCGCGGCCTACGTGGAGTCGCACCCGAAGGGGAAGTTCGGGTCGCACCGCTACGACCTCGCGGCGTTCGGCCTCGACGCCGACGCGCTCAGGGAACGATTCGCACCGTATGTGGCACGGTACGGAATCGCCCCTGAGCGCGCCGCTGGCGTCTGAAGCCGTCGGCTCGCCCGGGCTACGCCTGGTCGAGCTTGATCTCGAGGGTGTTGCGCTTCTTGCAGTCGAACGTGCCCTTCTTGGTGGGCGTGACCCGCACGAACTCGCCGTTCTTCACCTGCGTGAGCACGTAGCACGGCGAGACCTTGCGGTTGCCCGTGTCGGTCTTCCCGATGATGCCCTCGGCGGTGAAGTCGTGGATGTTGGCGAGCTCGTCGAACACCGCCTTGCGGGTGACGCCGTTCACGCCGCTCTTGGCCACGACCTGGTCGACGGCCTGGGTGAGCAGGAGGCCCGACGCGTACGCCTGGACCCCGAAGCCGTCCACCTTGTCCTTGCCGGTGTACTTGATGAAGTTCGCGAGACCCTTGGTGGTGCTCGCCTCCTCGAACGGCAGGAACAGGAGCGAGACGTACTGCCCCTCGACGTCGGCCCCACCCTGCTCGAGCAGCGCCTTGTCGTAGCACTGCAGCGTGCAGTCCCAGATGAAGTTCGGGTCCGTGATGCCCTGGTTCTTGGCCTCACGACGCAACAGGACGGTGGTGTTGTAGGTGCCACCGCTCTGCGCGTAGTTCGACTGGGCCTGCTTCAGCTGCTGCACGATCGGCGTGTACTCGGGCAGCGTGGCGCGGGACGAGATGGTCGTCTCGAAGTCCTTCTTGATGCCCGAGCCGGCGGTCTGCATCTGGGTCATCGAGCCGCGGTTGGCGTTCTCCGCGGCCTTGATGTCACCCGAGAGGATGTACCCACCGTGCAGGTCCTTGCCGTACTTCTTCTCGTAGTAGAACGCGCGCCCGACGTTCGCCTGCCACGTCTGCGGGTGCTCGTCCTTCGTGTCGCAGATGAGCTGCGGCGGGTTGATCGCGTAGGTGGTCGGCGAGCACTGCTGTGCGATCTCGGTCGCCACGACGGTGAGGTCGGGGATGCCCGACGCCGCGCCCGCCTTGTCGACGCAGTTCTCGATGTCGTCGACGTTGTTCATGAAGATCGCCGAGGTGCCGACCATCGCGAAGTCGTTCTGGCACGCCTCGATGATGGCGTTGCGCGCGTCGTCGGCGCTGAGCTTCGAGTCGATGAAGTCGATGACGACCTTGCGTCCGGCAAGACCACCCTTCGAGTTCATGTACTTCGCCCAGCCCTTCACGCCGTCGACCGAGCCCTGGAAGATGCCGGGCGCCAGCGGCGTGTCGACGTCGGCAACGACCGCGATGCGGATCTCGTCGGCGGTCACGCCGACTTCGCTGTCGGTCGGCTTCTCGTCGGACTGAGCAGACGCGATCGCGCTGGTCATCCCGGTCACGAGCACGATGGTGGCGATCAACGCCACCCATCGGTTCAACTTCATCGAGTCCCCCTCGACGCACGTGGATGTGCGGAGGCCCGGTGGCCCCCCGGCTGGGGAGTCTGCCCGGTCGCTGCCGCGGTATCAAGGCACTGTCCTTAGAACCTGCCGGAGCCCGAGGGCCTCGGCACGCAGCGCGCAACGTAGTCGCCACCCGCACCGCGGCCGTCGCGCCTGTCAACTCCCTGATCACGCGCGTCAGTCGTCGGGCTTCGTCGACGGCGGGGGCGGGTCGCTCGTGGAGGTCGTGGTGTCGGGCGGCGGGGCGGTCGACGTGGTCGTCGACGCGGGGGCGGCACTCGTCGTCGTCGTGTCGTAGGGCAGCGCCGAGTTGAAGAGACGGGCCACGGTCGGGATCACCAGCTCGGCGATGGCCGCCTGGCCGGCCGGCGTCGGGTGGAACGGTGCCTTGCTGTCGAACGAGCTCGGGTGCCACACGTCGAAGATCGAGAGGCCGTACGCCCACGGGTCGTCCGAGCACCAGCGGTGGTCGACGCCCTGGGGTTGGTACGCCTTCGAGATGTCGGCCACGGCGACGTTCTTCTTCCCGAGGCCCTCGATGGTCTTCTCGATCATCGCGTTCATCTGCTGGAGCAGGCCCTCGAGGTACTGCACCTGCTCGGGGTACAGGTAGTAGGTGTCGTTGCACTTCACGCCCTGGTCGGGCAGCGGGTTCGCGTAGTTCGTGAACACGATGTTGGGCACGGGCACGTCGTTGGCCTTCGCGCGCGCCTCGATCCAGGAGACGAGCGTCGCGTAGCTCTTCTTCACCGTCGGCAGCCGGTCGAAGAAGTCCTGCTGCACGGTGGAGCCGGGGTTGTCGGCGATGCACTCCTCGTCGGCGTAGTCGACGTAGTACTCGTAGCCGTTCTTCACGCAAGCCTCGACGATGTCGCTGAAGGCGACGTCATCAGCCCCCAAGGTGACGAGCACGAGGTCGGGCTTGGCGGAGTCGTACTCGCCGTTGAGCTCGGTCTTGGTGGCCCAGTTGCCGAACTCGGGTGGTCGTTGCGTCGCGCCGTCGCTGTCGACCGGCGCCCCGGAGATCCCCTGCTCGAACGTCGCGCCCGTGCAGGCGAACTGGTTGAAGGTGGCTCCGAAGCTCGATGCGACCTTGTTGCCGTAGGCGTCGGGCGACACGTGGCACAGCGGATAGGGCAGCGGCCACTTGTGGTTGATGTCGCCGCCGGTCCACTCCGCCGACTCCTGGTCGTACGTGTAGCCGTAGAGCGTGCCCTCGCCCGACGCGATGGAGTCGCCGAGCTGCACGATCGATCGCGGTCCGACGTTGGGCTTCGATCCGGCCTTCGGCGTGGCGTCGACCGTGCGGGCGTCGTCGCCCGACGACGCGCACGCCGATGCCAGCGCGACCACGGACACGATCGCCACCGCGGCGGCGATGCCCCGGCGCGTGCGCTGCCTCCCCGATGCGATCACCGCCTCATTGTGCCGCGGGCATCGGGATCACGCAGGTGGCGTGAGCACCTCGGCGCCGGTCGGGGTCACCACGAGCATGTGCTCGAACTGAGCGCTGCGCGAGCCGTCGGCCGTGACTGCGGTCCAGCCGTCGTCCCAGAGGGCGACGCCCGAGCCACCGGCGTTGATCATCGGTTCGATGGTGAAGGTCATGCCCTCCTCCAGGAGCCGGTTCGCGCTGCGGTCGTAGTAGTGCGGGATCGCGAGGCCGTTGTGGAAGACGGTGCCGATGCCGTGGCCGACGTAGGTGCGCACGACACCGAACCCGGCCGCGTGGGCATGCCGCTCGATGGCGCGGCCGATGTCGGAGATGGGCCGACCGGGTCGCACCGCGGCGATGCCCTCGTCGAGGCACTCGCGGGTCACGTCGATGAGTCGCAGGGACTCGGCGTCGACGTCACCCACCGGGTAGGTCGCGTTGGTGTCGCCGTGCACGCCGTCGATGAAGACGGTCACGTCGATGTTGACGATCTCGCCGTCGCGCAGCGCGCGGCTGTCGGGGATCCCGTGGCACACGACCTCGTTCACCGACGTGCAGATCGACTTGGTGAAGCCCCGGTAGTTGAGCGGGCTCGGGTACGCGCCGTGCGCGATGCACGCCTCGTGCGCGACCACGTCGAGCTCGTCCGTCGTGACGCCGGGTGCGACCGCCGCGCCGGTCACCTTCAGCACCTCGGCGGCGATGCGGCCGGCCCGGCGCATCGCATCGATGGTGGCTGCGTCCTTCACGAGCGGCTCGTCGATCGTGGCGGGCTGCCCGGTCTCGGCGTAGTCGGGACGCGGGATGTGGTCGGGCACGCCGCGCGGCGGGCTCACGACGCCCGGCTCGACCCGCTGGTCGTCGGTGCGGTGGCAGCGCTTGAACTTCCGGCCGCTCCCGCACCAGCACGGGTCGTTCGCCTTCAGGGTCGTCACGCCCTCCAGTCTTGCCTCACTCGGCGAAGTTGGGCATGCCGGCGCGCACCGAGTCGGCGCGCCCCTTCGGCTCCTCCCAGTCCTCCTGGCGCCCGAGCGCGGTGAGGTCGAGGAAGTAGTACGAGCCGCCGGTCGACTCCAGGCCGCGGGCGAACTGCGAGTACGTGTGGAACACCCGACCGTCGACCTCGAGGAAGCAGCTGCGCCCGGGCATCTCGAACGGTTGGTCGGCGTCGAAGAAGTGCTCGCCCCTCGCCTCGTACTCGGCCTTCGTCCGGTAGTTGTACGAGTCGGCGCCGGCAGCCTCGTCGATGGTCACCCCGAAGTCGACGTTGAAGTCGGTACCGAACGACGAGTACCACGGGACCGTCCAGCCCCGCAGGTTCTTCCAGCGCTCGAGCTTCGCGAGCGGCGCGCGCGACACCATCGCAAAGCTGGTGTCGCGCACGTGCAGGTGCTCCAAGAACCCGATCGACACCTCGTCGATGCCCGCGGTGCAGCTCGAGCAGCCGTCCTCCCACGCCGGGTCGAACATGAAGTGGTACAGGATCAGCTGACGGCGGCCGTCGAACATGTCGAGGAGACGCACCTCGCCGCTCGGGCCGTCGAAGACGTAGTCCTTCTCGACCTCGACCATCGGGAGCTCGCGCCGGGCGGCATTGAGCTCGTCGCGTGCACGGGTCGACGCCTTCTCCTGCTCCAGCAGCGCGACGCGGGCGTCGAGCCACTCGTCACGACTGACGATCTTCGGCAGTGTCATCGGTGCTCGCTTTCGCTTCGTCGAACGCCCCTCCCACCGAAGACGACGACTCGAAGACCTCGAACTCATCGGCGGCCTGCGCATCCCACCCTCGCGGCGGCGTACGGTCGGGGGCATGCCAACGATCGAAGTCGGAGACGGACGCCACGTCGCCTACGAGGTGGTCGGTGATCCGGACGGTGTACCCGTCCTCTTCCAGCACGGAACCGGCGACTCGCGCCTGTGCAAGCACCCCGACGACGCGCTCACCGCCGGGCTCGCCGTGCGCCTCGTCACCGCCGACCGGCCCGGCGTCGGCGGCTCGTCCACCTTCAAGGGTCGGTCGATCCTCGACTGGGTGCCCGACGTCGAGGCCCTCGCCGACGCGCTCGGCATCGAGCGCTTCGTGGTCGCCGGCCATTCGGGCGGCAGTCCGCACGCTTTGGCGGTCGCGAAGCAGCTCGGCGACCGCGTCACCAAGGTCGGGATCGCCGCGCCGATCGCTCCGTTCGACGAGGACGGCACGAAGGGCATGGTCAAGGACAAGGACCTGCAGCTGATCTACAAGCTCGTCCATGTGAAGTGGCTGGCCGTCGCCGCCGGGAAGGTCGAGGCGAAGCACTACCGCAAGCACATCGACTCGTTCGTCGCGCACTGCGTGAAGGAGTGGCCGGCCGACGAGAAGATCTTCACGGACCCGGTGCTCGAGCCGATGTTCGAGGCCGAGTTCGACGCCGCGTTCGCGCAGGGCGGCGTCGGCGCGCTCGACGATATGTGGGCGTTCCTCGACTGGGGGTTCCGGCCCGAGGACGTCACCCAGCCCGTCCATCTCTTCCACGGCGTGAACGACGACATCCTCGATCCCGAGATGAGTACGCGCCTCGCGAAGCGGCTCCCGGACTGCACCGAGCACGTGTGGGACACCGACGGCCACTACGGCGTCTACGGCCACTGGGAAGAGTTCCTCCGCGCCCTCGTGTGAGGGCTGGTGCAACCTTTCGGGCGGCCGCGGCGTCACCGTGAGGTGACGAGCAGCACGCGCGTCGTGGAGGAGGAGGCGGTGGGGCCGGATCCCGAGTCTCTCGACGACCTCTTCCGACGCGACTACGAGCGCCTGGTCCGGTTGGCCCATGTCCTGACCCGGTCGAACGCTGCGGCCGAGGACATCGTGCAGGCCGCGTTCATCGGCCTGCACCTCCGCTGGGACGAGGTCGAGCGGCCGGCAGCGTACCTGCGCACCGCGGTGGTCAACGGGTGCACGTCGTGGCACCGCTCGCGAGCGCGCGAACGCGCGCGCCTGGCGCTCGTGCACGACGACACGCCCGTCACCCTCGGTGCGCGCGAGCTCCTCGACGCACTCGCGGCGCTCCCGGTCGCGCAGCAGACCGCGCTCGCGCTGCGGTTCTACGAGGGCCTGTCCGAAGCGGAGATCGCCGACGTCATGGCGTGCCCGGTGGGCACGGTGAAGTCGCACCTGCACCGAGGGCTCCGCCGACTCCGGAAGGTGATCGAACCGTGAACGACCTCGAGACCCGCCTCGGCGACGCGATGCACGAGCTCGCGTCGACCACGACCGTGTCGCCCGACGCCCGCGCGAGGATCCGCACCGGTGCCGCCACGCCGGTCGTCGCGCTGCGGTCGCGCCGCCGCTGGCCGATCGTCGCCGGCGCGGTCGCGACTGCGGCAGTGGTGGTCGGCGCGGTGCTGGTCGCGAGCGGCGCGCTCGACCAGCAGGCCGACCGGGCCGTCGTCACGAACCGTCCCCCGCGCCGCGACCTCCCGGTCGGCTCCGACTCGGCGGGCGAGTGGCACGTCGTGCCGAATGCCGCGGCCGGACTGGGCACGTCCTCCTGGTTCAACGCCGTGGCCCCGTCGCGTCACGGCTTCGTGCTCGCGGGCGAGCGGGGCGAGGGTGGCCGTCGGGTCGCCTCGGTGTGGCGCTCGACCGACGGTGCGCACTGGGAGCCCGCGAGCGCACCTCGTGAGACGGGTGTCGTGAACGCCGTCGCGATGCACGGCGCCGACGGCATCGCGGTCGGCGGCAGCGGACGTGGCCTCTCGACGTTCGTGTGGGCGACGGCTGACGGGGGCCGCACGTGGGAGGAGGTCGCGTCCGGCGACCGCATCTTCGGGACGCCGGAGCCCGAGATGGGTCGGCCGTTCGTGGCCGGCGTGCGGTTCCACAAGGGCCGGTGGGTCGCGTACGGCGCGGGCTCGCGGGGATACACGGGTGTGTGGGTCTCACGCGACGGCGTGCGGTGGACCCAGACGCTCGACGACGACGCCGGCGGCTCGGGCAGCGCGATCATCGTCACCGGCACGGAGCCCGGCACGCTCTACGCCTACGGCGGCGGCGCGACCGCGTGGTCCAGCACCGACGGGACGACCTGGGAGCGCGTGCCGCTCGAGGTGCCGGCGCAGAGCTACCTGCTCTCGGTTGCACCGCGCGCCACCGTTGCGCTGGGCGACGCCCTCGACGTGCACGGCCGGCCCACTCCCCTGCTGCGCAGCACCGACGGCGGACGGACCTGGGGTGTCGACGACTCCCTCCTGGCCGCGTTCCCCGACGCCCACGGGTCGACGATCACCCGCGCCGGTGCCGGCTGGATCGTCGCGGGGACGTCCGGTGCACCCAACCACCCCGACGCCTGGTTCTCGCCCGACCTCCGGACCTGGACCGCGCTCCCCGACCGCCTGCACGGCGCCCCCGGCGGCGTCCTGAGCCTCGTCGCCTCGCACCAGGGCACCGTCGTGATGTTCGGCACCGCCCCCGAGCTCGACCGCTTCTACGTCCTCGACCTGGGCTGAGCGCGCCGAGCCGGTTCTTGGCACGTTGTCTCAGTCCATGTGACACGCAGCGTGCCAAGAACGGATTTCTGAGGTTTCTTTGCGCGAGGGGCTCGTTTCGGGGGGTGACTGTCACACCCCCGTGGTTGAGTTGGCGGCATGAGCACGTTGTCGGAGGTCGTCGACGGACTGCGGGACTACGCGTCTGCGGTGGAGGCGGAGTGCTTCGAGGGTCGTGAGGTG
>CAZKTS010000031.1:0-4533 GCA_964555735.1 uncultured Bifidobacteriaceae bacterium | reverse complement strand
TCGTCGGTGTGGGTCGCGTGCGGGCTCGCGTTCTCGGGGATCGTGCTGCTCGCGTGGGGCGGGCAGGCGTTCGGCGAGTACCTGAGCGGCTACGTGATCGAGAAGTCGCTCAGCATCGACAACGTCTTCGTCTGGGCGATCATCTTCTCGACGTTCGCGATCCCGACCCGCTACCAGCACCGAGTGCTGTTCTGGGGCATCTTCGGCGCGCTCATGCTGCGCGCCGCGTTCATCTTCGCCGGCACCGCGCTCATCGCGCAGTTCGAGTGGGTGCTCGTCGGCTTCGGGTTGCTGCTGCTCTACTCCGGGTTCCGGGTGGTGCGACACAAGGACGACGAGGGCGAGCACGGGCACGACCGCGCCGTCGCACTGCTCGGCCGGTTCCTCCCGGTCAAGAAGGAGCTCGCGGGCCAGAAGTTCCTGGTGCGCGAGAACGCCAAGCTCTTCGCTACACCGCTGCTCGCCGCGTTGGTCGTCGTCGAGGTCACCGACGTGATCTTCGCCGTCGACAGCGTGCCCGCCATCCTCGCGGTGTCACGCGAGGAATTCATCGTGTTCGCGTCGAACGCGTTCGCGATCCTCGGTCTCCGAGCCATGTACTTCCTGCTCGCCGACGCGCGCGACAAGTTCCACTACCTGTCGCACGCGCTCGGGGCGATCCTGGTGTTCGTCGGCATCAAGATGTGCATCTCGCCCTGGTACCACATGCCGACGGTGGCGTCGCTGGCCGTGATCATCCTGATCCTGGTGGCGGCGATCGTCTTCAGCATCCGCAAGAACAAGCAGGAAGCCGCTGCACTCGCCTCCGCCGAGGCTGACTCCGAGCTCAAGCAGGGTGACCGGGGTTGATGCCGCGGATGCGCTGGTAGCCGAGCTGGGGCAGGCCGGCGTGCAGGCGCTCGCCGCCGTGCGGTTCGAGCACGTAGCCACAGTGGTCGCCGAGGCCGTCGAGGCGCTGGAGGATCCGGCCGAGGACGTAGTCGCAGCCGGCGAGGATCGGCGTGCCGTCGTCGGCCGGTGACCACTGCACGTCGGCGAACTTGTCGACGTCGTCCCCGGTCTCCGAGCCGAAGAGCATGGCGAGCGGGGCATCCGTGTCGCGCAGGACGTGCACCGCGAGCGAGTCGGCCTCGGCCGCGACCCGAGCGGTGCGGTTCTCTTCCGAGATCCACACCGTGAGGCGGGGCGGGTCGATCGAGCTCTGCGTCGCAAAGCCCACCAGGCAGCCGGCGCGCTCGTCGTCGGCCGCGGCCGTGACGATGAACATCGGGTAGTCGAGGTCGGCAACCAGCTCGTCGAACGTCGTGGTGGTGGTCATACGTCCTCCGTACCCGGGGAGCCCGCGCGCTACGCCCGGTCGAAGCGGCGGGGCGCACGCGCCCCGGGGCCCCGGTCGGCGCGCCCACGGCCCGACGACCAGCGCATGGTCACGCTGATGCGCGGACCGGCGTGCGCGACCTTCGGGACGCCGTGCATCCACTCGGCCTGGCAGCGCCCGCCCATCACGAGCAGGTCACCCGACGCCGGATGGATGTCGGTCGACGGGGCCGGCCTCACCGCCTTGCTCAGTGGACGCACGAGGAAGGGGCGAGCCGCGCCCAGCGTGACGATCGCGACGATCGTCTCCTCCAGGTGGCGCATCTCGCGGTCGCGGTGCGGGGCGACGCTGTCGCGCCCGTCCCGGTAGTAGTTGAGCCCGAATCCGCCGAGGAGCACGCGGTAGTGGCGCGAGAGCGCGACCCGGATGTCGTGCAGCACGGGGTGGGGGAGGTCGTCGCCGTCGCGGAGGTACGCGGAGAGGCGCGGGTCGTCGACCATGCGCTCGTACATCCAGCGCCGGCCTTGCTGCCACTCGACCTGCTCGACGAGTCGGGCGAGCAGGGTGTCGGCTCCACGCAGCCAGCCGCGCGAGACGTCGACCCACGATCGGTCGTCGAGCTGGATGCGCTCGATCACCGCGTCCGGTGCGAGCGCCGGTTCGTCGGCGCCGGTGAGGCGGCCCTGGAGCGGCTCCACGAGGCCAGGCTACCCAGCATGCCGGAGTGTCGAACAAGTGTTCGGCGAGCACCGATGGGTGCGGCCGGTCCTGCCTAGGCTCCCGCGCCGTGTCCGGGGGGAGCGGGGCGAGCCCGTTGGAGGTCGGCGACGTGACCGCCGAGTGGCTGAGCGCCGTGCTCGACGCGCCCGTGACCGCGGTCGAGGTGCTCGACGCCCACTCCGGCACCACCGGCCGGGCCCGCATCGGGATCACCTACGCCGATGGCGCCAGCGGCCCGGCGCGCAGCGCCGAGAGCGGGAAGGGTGACCGGCCCGCGTCGGTGTTCGTGAAGCTCGCACCGTTCGACGCGCGACAGCGGAAGTTCGTCGACTTCGCCGGGCTCGGCGCGGCCGAGGCGCGCTTCTACCGCGACGTCGCGGGCGAGGTGCCGCTGCGCGTGCCCACCGTGTACCACGCGCAGGTCGATGAGCCGTCGGCCGACGGATCGCGCGGCTTCGTGATGGTGATCGAGGACCTCGAGGCGAGCGGGTGCCGCTTCACGGGGACACACGCGTCGACCGTCGCCGACGACGTGGCGAAGATCGTCGACGCGCTCGCGCACCTCCACGCGCAGTACTGGGAGAGTCCGCGCCTGTTCGACTCGTCACCGGGCGGGCTGGCGTGGGTGCACGAGGGTGGTCGGGTCGCCTTCGAGCACGGCGGACCGTTCATCGCCAAGGCCCTCGACCGCTTCGGTGACGAGATGGGCCCGGCGTTCCGCCGTGTCGCCGAGCTCTACGTCGCCCGCACCGCCGACGTCGCTGCGGTGCTGGCGTCGGGGCCGCCGACGCTCATCCATGGCGACCCACACCTCGGCAACCTCTTCATCGACGGTGACGAGGCGGGCTTCTTCGACTGGGGGATGGTGTGGCGCGCCACGGGGATGCGCGACGTCGCGTACATCCTCGGGAACTCCACGCCCGCCGAGGTGCGGCGCGCGATCGAGCGTGATGTCATCACCCACTACCTCGACGTCCTGCACGCGTCCGGCGTCGAGCTCGACTTCGACACCGCGTGGGAGCAGTACCGAGCGCTCGTGGTCTACGCGTGGGCGTCGGCCACGTCGACGGCAGCGATGGGCAGCCGCTGGCAGACGGTCGAGGTCGGCCAGGGCGGCATGGGCCAGGCGACCGCGGCAGTCGAGGACCTCGAGAGCGTCGAACTGCTGGAGTCGCTGCTCTCCTAGCGGCCGATCAGAACGAGAGCTCGCTCAGCGTGGCGAAGCCCGCGTTGAACGCCTGCACGTCGGTCGTCGGGTTCTCGAGCGTCGACGAGCAGTCGGTGTCGTTGAGCGCAGCGTCCTCGGGGCCCGGTTGCGACGGAACCTCGACCAGCCCGCGGACCTCACCGA
The DNA here is from genome assembly GCA_964555735.1 of uncultured Bifidobacteriaceae bacterium. Lineage (GTDB taxonomy): Bacteria > Actinomycetota > Acidimicrobiia > IMCC26256 > PALSA-555 > CAZKTS01. The sequence continues at coordinate 1,144 of CAZKTS010000031.1, read as the reverse complement.
CGGCACAGGTGGGCACGTTGATGCTCTCGACGCTGGCCGCGGGCTTCGGATTGGTAGCGAGGCTCTTGCGGAACTGCTTCACCCAATTGACTGCTTCTCGCACCGCCAGCGGGTAGTCGGGCGAGTCGCCGTCGCCCTGGCTCACCGCGAGGGCGGGGATGCCTGCCCGAGCCGCGGTGCGCGCGGCGCCGATGGTGCCCGACGTCTCGATGAAGGCACCGAGGTTCTGCGTCGAGTTCACGCCGGCGACGACGAGGTTGGGCGCCTTCTTGCCGGTGAGGACGTTCTCGAGCGCGTAGTTGACGCTGTCGGCGGGGTAGCCGGCCACGCTGGTCGCGGGGTAGCCGTCGACGGTGACGCCCTTGGTCGCGAAGAGCTTGCCCTCCGACGTCTTGTCGCGCGAGCCGCTCTGGTTCTGTGCGGGCGCGACGACCGTCACCTTGGTGTTCGGCAGCTTGCGCAGCGCCTCGACCAGCGCGCTGATGCCCGGCGCGGCGAAGCCGTCGTCGTTGGTGACGAGGATCCGCAACGGCGGCTGCTTCGGTGCCGCGGCGACGGGCGTCGCGCTCAGCCCCGCGCCGACGACCAGCGTCAGCGAGCAGACCACAGCAGCAACGAGACGACGAACGCGCACAGAGACCTCCAGGACGGTCAGGTGAGGCTAGGGGCTTTGGCGTCACACACTCGACTCACCGTCGAGCTGTTGACGCCAAAACCCCTCAGGCGATCGGGACCTCGACGGCCTCGGTGCCGGTCAGCCACGGGCGGCCGGCGGCCTTGACGTCCGCCCACTTGTCGAGCCGGCCGTCGGTCTCGGCGCCGGTCTGGCCGAGCTCGTCGGGCGTCGGGCCGATGCGCTCGACGAGCGGCGCGAGGGCGTCGGCGTCGAAGCGGTAGACGTCGGCCGCGTTCTCACCGAGGATCGCCGCGGTCTCGTCGACCGGGATGTCCCAGAAGGCGTTGCGCAACCACTCCTTGGTGTGCGGCCACGTGCCCTCGGGGTGCGGGAAGTCGTTGCCCCACATGATGTTGCCGACGCCGATCTCGTAGCGACGGGCGAGCTCGCGTCGACGGGTGTTCGACGCCCCGATGGCGCAGTTGCGGTCGAAGTACGCGCTCGGTCGCTGGGGCATGTTCTTGCTGA
>CAZKTS010000030.1:0-16246 GCA_964555735.1 uncultured Bifidobacteriaceae bacterium | reverse complement strand
TCCTGCGGGCCACCCAGGTCGCGATCCTCAACGCCAACTACATCGCCCGTCGCCTCGACGAGCACTTCCCGGTCCTCTACACCGGCCCCGACGGCCTGGTCGCGCACGAGTGCATCCTCGACCTGCGTCCGATCACCCAGGCCACCGGTGTGACCGCCGAGGACGTCGCCAAGCGCCTCATCGACTTCGGCTTCCACGCTCCGACGATGTCGTTCCCGGTCGCCGGCACGTTGATGGTCGAGCCCACGGAGTCCGAGAGCCTCCACGAGCTCGACCGCTTCTGCGCCGCGATGATCGCCATCCGGGACGAGATCCGGGCCCTGGAGGGCGCCGACGGCGCCACGGGGGGAGTGGAGGCCAGCGTGCTGCGGGGCGCGCCGCACCCGGCGGCCGACCTCGTCGCCGACGCCTGGGACCGCCCGTACCCGCGCGAGCAGGCAGCGTTCCCCGACCCGACGCTCCGCCACGACAAGTACTGGGTGCCCGTGAGCCGCATCGACAACGTCGCGGGGGACCGCAACGTGGTCTGCTCGTGCCCGCCGATCGAGGCCTACGAGGACGCCTGAGTGGCGGTTCGGGGGCCCCACAGGCTCCTTCCCGACACAACTTGACATAACGAGGATTATCGGCAGGCCAACACCGGCCCACCGGGGCCGAGCCGCCTCAAGATCACCGCCGGGCCCGTCGATGGCCCATACGCTGGGAGGACGGGGCCTGGGTGCCGTCCGTGAGGACACCGGAGGTGCCACGGTGGCCGACTGTGTCGTCGCGACAACGACGAAGGATCTCGAGCGCCGCCGAGCACGGCTGCTCGGCGCGTGCATTGCGGCCGGCGTGCTCATGGTCGCGCTCATGGCCGCCGGTCCGGCCGGCGCCCAGACCGGGCCGTCGATCACACCGATCGTCGAGTGCAGCTTCCTCGACCCCGGCACCGGGCTCTACAACACGGTGTGGGGCTACCAGAACGCCGGCACCAAGGACGAGGTCGTGCCGGTCGGCGACCAGAACCAGTTCGACAACCCGCGCTCGGGCGCCGGGCAGCCGACCGTGTTCAAGAAGGGCCGCGACCAGAACGTGTTCATCGTCACCCACCGCGGCCCGAGCACCTGGCGGCTGACCGGTCAGAGCGCCACGGCCCCCGGCGCGCCCTGCAAGTCCAACCCGGTGCCCGTCGTGGGCGAAGGCACGGGCAGCCTGGTCACCGTCGTCCTCGTCTCGCTCGCGCTCGGCGTGTGCGCGTTCGTCGGGCTCGGGGTCAGCCGTCGGCGGCGACCGGCCTGACGTGAGCGCGCCGGTCCCCGAGTCAGCGGCCAGCGCGCCGTCGGCCGCGCCCCGTCCGTCGGGTGCGCACGATGCGCCGCCGGGAACGCCGTGGACGCTCGTCTTCCTCGCGGGGCTCGGCGTCGCGCTGTGCGGCGCGTTCGGCACGACGACCGCGTCGGCCATCGCGGTCGGCTTCCTCGTCGCCCTGTTCCTCGTGTTCTTGCTGCGCCACCTCGCGTTCGCCGCATCCGCGCTCGCGGCCGCACCCCAGGACATGCGGACCCGATCGAGCTTCGACTTCGGGTATCGACCGTTCGTCACCGTGATGGTGCCGTGCCGCAACGAGGAGCTCGTGATCGAAGGCCTCGTCGAGGCGCTGCTCGCGCTCGACTACCCCGCCGAGCGCCACGAGATCATCATCATCGACGACGGTTCGGACGACGCGACCGGTGCGATCGTCGACGATCTGACGCGTCGGTACCCGCACCTGCGGTGCCTCCACCGCGCACCCGGATCGGGCGGCGGCAAGTCCGGTGCGCTGAACGCGGCGCTGGCCGTCGCCCAGGGCGAGGTCATCGTGGTCTACGACGCGGACCACAAGCCCCGGGCCGATGTGCTGAAGCGCCTCGTCCGCCACTTCGCCGACCCGGAGGTCGCCGCGGTGCAGGGTCGCTGCATCGTGCGCAACTCGAACGAGACGCGGCTCGCGCGGAGCATCGCGGTCGACTACTACTGCGGCTACCTCGTGAACGAGTACGGGCGGCAGTCGCTGTACCAGCTCCCGGCGTACGGAGGGTCGAACTGCGCGGTGCGCGCGAGCTGGTTGCGCGCCTTCGGCGGCTGGAACGAGCAGACCGTCACCGAGGACACGGACCTGACCCTCCGGCTCGTGCTGTGCGGCCGGTTCGTGCGCTACGACGTCACCGCCATCGATACCGAGGAGAGCGTGCCCAACTTCCAGCGCTTCTGGCGCCAGCGCTACCGGTGGGCGCGCGGCCATCAGCAGGCGTGGCGCGAGTACCGCGGATCGGTCTGGCGCTCTCCCGAGCTCAGCATCGCCCGCAAGGTCGAGACCACGATGTTCCTGCTCGTGTACCACGTGCCGGTGTTCTGCATGTTCGGGCTCGTGATGGTGGCGCTCCGAGCAGCCGGTCTCGTCGACTGGGGCGCGGGGATCGACCTCACCCCCATCGCCACGCTGCTGTTCCTCGGTCCGCTGCTCGAGCTCGCGTCGGGCCTCATCGTCAGCCGCGCGCCGCGCCAGGCCGCGTGGGGCATCCTGCTCTTCTTGCCGACGTTCGTCCTGTTCACCGTGGTCTGCACCAAGGCCTGGTTCGACGGTGTGATCGGCCGCCCCTACGCGTGGGTGAAGACTCCGCGCACCGGTCATGGCCAGACCCGCTCGACGACATCAGCGGCGACCGCAGGGGCGGTGAGTGCGGCATGAACCGGCACGTCGTCAACGTGCTCGTGCGCCTGACGCTCACGTTCGGGGTCACGATCGCCGCGTTCGCGCTGCTGCTCGATCCGTGGCGCAAGTGGGAGGCGAGTGTGCTCGCGCGCGGGTTCGAGCTCATGGGTGCGACCGGAGCGAGCCGGGCCTTCGGCTATCAGGTGCTGGTGCTCCCCGACTCGTCGCGGCCGTTCCTCGCCACCATCAGCCCGTCGTGCTCGGCCCTGGCTGCGCTGCTCGCGTTCGCGGCCATCTCGCTGTTCCTCGTGACCGGAGACCCCAAGCGGCGGCTGCTCGCGTTCCTCGCCGCGTCGGTGATGGTGCTCGTCTGCAACTTCCTTCGGATCGGCATGTCGATCTGGGTCGGGCTGCGGACCGACGTGAACGGGCTCACGGTCTTCCACGACTGGGTCGGCACCGCGTTCGGTCTGCTCTACGTGCTCGGTGGGTTCACGCTCTACCTGTGGGTGCTGCTCCCGAGCAACCGGACGCTGATGCGGGAGTACGAGGCGGCTCGGGGCCGCGGCCCGGGCGGTCTGAGCGGCGCCGGATGAGCAGGACCGGATGAGAGGGACCGCATGAGCGACGACGTCCGCCTCGGGCTGGTGGTCGGCGGGATCGCGCTGGTGGTCGTAGCGCTGGCCTGGTGGTGGGGCACTCGCACCCGCCGCAAGGCGCGCCTCGTACGCCAGCTTCGCGCCACCGACCCCCAGGAGCGCGCCCGCGCCGGCATCCGCCTCATCGACCTCGGGCTCGTCCGCGCCGCGCGGCCGATCCTCGACCATGTCGCGACCGAGCAGGACGCGCGCGTCCGGCTCGCGCTCGCGCTCGCGGTCGCCCGGCGCCAATGGGAGCCCAGCAACGCCTCGAAGGTGGCGCGCGTGCGTGAGTGGGCCAGCGGCGAGCTCGAGCGCCAAGGCCGACCCGTGTCACCGTTCGGCCCCGCCGTGACCCGCATCTCCGACATGGGCGGTCCCCGGCCCGCCGACCAGGCCGCATCACCCGCGCCCGACGCCCCTCCCCCGCCCGAGGAGGCGACGGCTCCGCCCATCCACTGGCAGCCGGGCGGGTCGCCGTGAGCCGGGTGCTCGTCACCGGGGCCGGCGGCGCCGCCGGCATCGCGGTGATCCAGGACCTGCAGCGCGCGGGGCACGAGGTCATCGGTGCCGATCCCGATCCGCTCGCCGCGGGCGCGGCGCTGGCGTCGGCTCCCGCGTCGTTGCCGTTCGCGGCCGACCCGGGGTTCGCAGCCGCGCTGCGCGCCCTCGTCGCCCGGCACGGCGTCGACGCAGTGATCATCACGGTGAGCGAGGAGATGGCCGCGCTCGACGGCCCGCTCGGCGCTCCGTGCTGGTGCTCGCCCACCGCCGCCGTGCAGGCGTGCATCGACAAGCTCTGCTTCGCCGAGACCCTCGAGCGGGCCGGGGTGCCCACGCCCGCGACCCGGCTCGGCGACGCCCCTCCCCCGCCCGGACCCTGGATCGTGAAGCCACGCCGAGGGCGAGGCTCGCGCGACGTGTTCGCGGTCGACGACCCCGACGAGCTCGCCTGGGCATGCCGGCGAACCACCGAACCGATCGTGCAGACGCGCTGCTCCGGCCGCGAGTTCACCGTCGATCTGCTCGTCGACCACGACGGCTCCGTTGCCGGTTGCGTACCGCGGTGGCGGCTCGAGACCAAGGCGGGCATCAGCACCAAGGGCATGACCTTCGCCGACCCTCGACTCGACGACCTGGCCGCGCGCACGGTCGAGGCCGTCGGCCTGCGCGGCGCGGCGAACCTGCAGGGCTTCGTGGACGACGACGCCACCGAGCCGGTGACCGTCGTCGAGGTCAACCCGCGGTTCTCCGGTGGGCTGCCACTCTCGCTCGCCGCCGGCGCCGACCTCGTGGGCCAGCTCCTGCGGGGCACGCTGGGCCTGCCGATCGAACGCGACCGGCTCCGGGCGCGCACGGACGTGACCATGGTGCGGCACTACTCCGAGATCTTCTCGGAGCCCGGAGGCGAGCGATGAGGATCCTGGTGCCGTTCGGCACCCGGCCCGAGATCGTGAAGCTCGCGCCCGTCGTCGCCGCGCTCCGGGACGGCGGCCACGACGTCCACGCGGTCGCCACCGGCCAGCACGACGATCCCCTGCTCGCCGATCGCTTCTTCGGGGATCTCGGACTCGTTCCCGACGAGCGGTGGACCCTTCCCGCGGGCGAGGCGGCTCGGGTCGGCTCACTGCTCGCCCAGGCCTACGACGCGGTGCCGCGCGTCGCTCCCGATCTCACGCTCGTGCTCGGTGACACGCACACCGTCCCGATCTTCGGGCTGGCGTCGCGTCGCCACGGGGTGCCGGTCGCGCACCTCGAGGCCGGGCTGCGCTCGTTCAACGATCGATCGCTCGAAGAGGTCAACCGCCGCGCGGTGGCGGCCATGGCCGGGCTCCACCTCGCACCGACCGACCTCGCGGCACGCTTCCTCGCCGACGAGGGCCACGACCCCGCGCGGGTACGGGTCGTCGGCAACCCGATCACCGACACCTTGCGCGACCACGGCCCCATGCGGTGTCCGCCGTCAGCACGAGCCGGCGTCGTCGTCACCGCGCATCGGGCGACGAACGTCGACGACCCGGCTCGGCTCGCCGCGCTCGTGGCGATCGTCACGCGCCTCGGCGCGGAGCTCGGGCCCGTGCGGTTCCCGCTGCATCCGCGCACCCGCGCGCGCCTCGAGGCGGCCGGCACGCTCGATCGCCTCGCCGGCGCACCGGGCGTGACCGTGGAGGAGCCGCTGCGCTACGCGGCGATGCTCGAGGCCGTGGCCACGAGCACCCTGGTCGTGACCGACTCCGGTGGCCTCCAGGAGGAGGCCTCGTGGCTCGGCGTCCCGGTCGTCGTCCTGCGCACCTCGACGCCGCGCTGGGAAGGGGTCCTCGACGGAACCGCCCGCCTGGCCGGGCTCGACCCCGCGCGCGCCCTCGACGCCGCGCACGCGCTCGCCTCGCCGGAGGCGCTCGACCGAGCGGCGTCGACGCCGTGCCCCTACGGCGACGGCCAGGTGGCTCCGCGCGTCGCGGCACTCCTCGCCGAGCCCACCACCGCGGCCCTGCTCGCACTGGAGGAGCCGCGCGCGACCGACGAGCTGCCCGCGGCGGTGCGTCGGACCTTGGTCCCGTGATTCGCGCCGTCCTCTTCGACCTCGACGACACCCTCTATCCCCAGGCGTCGTGGCTCGACGGCGCCTGGGCGGCGGTGGCGAGCACAGCCGCAGCCCGAGGGGTCGACGGCGAGACGCTGCACGCCGAGCTGCGACGGGTCGCGGCCGACGGCTCCGACGGTGGGCGGATCATCGACCGCGCGCTGGATGCGGTGGGTGCGAGCGACCTCGAGGTGGAGCCCCTGCTGCGCGCGTTCCGGGCTCATGCGCCGACGCAGCTCGTGCCCTACCCCGGGGCCGTCGATGCGCTCGTCGCCCTCGGGGAGCAGTGCGCCCTCGGCGTGGTCAGCGACGGCGACCCGGGCATCCAGCAGGCGAAGCTGGACGCCCTCGGTCTGGCCCCGCACTTCGAGGTGGTCGTGTGGAGCGATGAGCACGGGCGGGAGCACCGCAAGCCCGATCCGTTGCCGTTCCGCCTCGCGCTCGACGCACTCGGGACCGACCCCGCCGACGCGGTGTTCGTGGGCGATCGACCGGAGAAGGACGTCGCCGGACCGGTCGGACTGGGGATGCGCGCCGTGCGCGTCCGCACCGGCGAGTGGTCGAGTCGTCCCGACGACGACCGTGCGTGGGCCAGTGTCGCGACCGTCGCGGACGCGGCGGCCCTGCTGCTCGAGGAGCTGGACGGGGACGCCCGGGCTCAGGGCGCGAGCGCGCCGACATCCTCGAGGAACTCCAACAACCCGGGCACGAGGCGGTAGTCCGAGAGGTCGGCGATCTCGACCCAGTCGACCTCGGCCGCGTCGTCACCGGCGACCGGCTCCGCTTCGAGATCCAAGGGCGTCACCGCGAAGTCCAGGATCACGAAGTGCTCGTCACCGTCGGCCGGCGCGTCGAGGTCGGGCAATCGTTCGACCCAGCCGAGGAAGCGGTCGACGACCACCCCGAGCCCGGTCTCCTCGCGCACCTCGCGCACGACGGCCTCATGGAGCGTCTCGCCCGGTTCGACCCGACCGCCCGGAACCGACCAGCTCCCGGCGGCCGGGCCGTGGCCCCGCCGCACGAGGAGCAGCGTGTCGGCACGGCGCAGGATCGCGCCGACGGCGACGACCGGAGCTCGCGGGGTCACGCGGTGCCCTCCGGTGCGGGCGCGGACTCGGTCGTCGGCAGGAACGGATGGTGCATGATCAGCGCTCGCGCGGTGAACCCGTGCCCCTCGAAGAAGTTCTTGGTCGAGCGGTGGCCCGGGAGCGCACGCGCGTCGACGCCGGTGCACCCCTGCTCCCGGCAGAACGCGACCAGTGCTCGCACGATCGCGTCGCCCACCCCCACCGCCCGCGCCTCGGGTTCCACGTAGAGATCGTCTATGATCCCGAGGCGCTCGCCGTTCCGCAACGGTTCGAGCTCGACCACCCCGAACCCGACGACGACGTCGTCGATCGCGCCGACGGCCACCAACGCGTCGTCACGAGCCAGCAGCGCTGCGTACGTGGGCTCGAGGGGCTCGGGTCGGGCCTCACGAGCGACGTAGAGCCGCCCACCCTTCATCGGCGCGAGCTCCGCCAACATGGCGCGGGCGAGGGTCGCGATGATCTCGACGTCGGCGGCGAGGGCCGGCCGGCACGACTCCACCCCACTGCTCCTCTCGTGGCGCGCGATCGAGCCGGCTCGCCGGGCCCGACGAGGCCGTCAGCTGGTGCGGCCGAGCTGCTCGATCTTGCCGAGGATCGTGTTCCGGCCGCGGTGCGCGGACTCGTAGGCCCGGATCGCCTCGAGCTCGTCGGGGCGGAGCCCTTCGAGGCGATCGACCACCTGCGAGGCCGAGAGCTCGTCGTAGTCCGGGATGGCGAGGCCGGGGCCGCGACCCGGCGCTTCGGGGGCGGGCGGCGGTGCCGGCGGTTCGGGCACCACCGCGACCGGGGGCGCGGTCCGGGCCGAGGCGTCGGCGCCGTTCCCACTACCGCTCGGAGCGCCGGCCAGCGGCGCGGACGACGGTGCCTCGGCGCGGGCGGTGGACGCTGCCGCGTCCTCGTCGTCGCCGATGCCGAGTGCACCGAGCGCGTCCTCGGCGGCGCCGCGGACCGCGGCGAGGCCCTCCGAGACGAGGCGCAGGACCTGGGGCGCGCCGGTGGTGGCCGCGCTCTCCCCCATGCTCCGGGCCTGGTCGAGCTGGTCGCCGACCGACTTCTTGCGCTGGTCGAACTCGTTGCGGCCGCGGGCGACGAAGAGCTTCAGGAAGGAGGGCGCTGTGTCGCGCACGTAGAGGGCCAGGCCGATCGGCCCGTAGACGAAGAGCTCCTTCGCCTTCTCGCCGGCATCCTTGTCGTCGGCCACGCTGCGTGCTCCCGGCTCGTCTCGATCGTCTCAGTCGCCCGGCTCGTGGGGGTCGGGCGCGCGCCCCGAGTCTACGGTCGCCACCGGACGGGGCCGCCACACGGCCACCACCGCCGCCCCGATGACGCCGAGGCCGCACAGGAGCAGCAGCCAGTCGCCGAAGCGGACGAACGGCGTGTCGCCCGTCGTGGTCTCGATCGTGGCGCTCATGGTCGTCGGGTCGAAGAGCTCGCTCTCGTCGAGCACGCGACCCTCGTCGTCGACCACGGCGGTCACCCCGGAGATCGCAGCCTGGAAGAGCGGCCGCGCGGTCTCGGCGGCTCGCATCTGCCCCATGGCGAGGTGCTGGGCGGCGATCCCCGAGCGGCGATACGAGCGGTCGCTCGTGCTGACGACGATCGCTTCGGCGCCGTCGCGCACGAAGTCGCGCACGAGACCGGAGTACGCGGACTCGTAGCAGATCACGCTCGCGAACGGACGCCCGCCGGCCCGGAACATGGTGCGCGTGCTGCCCGAGGCGAAGTCGTAGGGGATCTGCCGGAGCTCACCGACGAACGAGAGCTCGTCGCGCAGGGGCACGTACTCGCCGTAGGGCACGAGGTGCTGCTTGGCGTACACACCCTGCAGCTCGCCGTCGGGGTCGTACGCGAGGTTGGCGTTGTAGAGCTTGCCGTCGGCCTCGACATGACGCGCGTTGGCGAGCACGACCGCGTCGTGCTCGCGTCCGAGGTCGACGAGGCGCTGGCGCAGCGCCGGATCCACCTCAGGATCACGGTTGAGGGATGACTCCGGCAGCACGATGAGGTCGTAGTCGCCGCGCAACCGATCGGTGAGCGCAAAGGTGCGATCGGTCGCGTACTGCTCGACCGCGGCGTCGTTCGGTGGCGCGTCGACCAGGTCGAACGGCTGCACCGTGCCCACGCGCAAGGCCGCAGTCACGGTCGGTTCGAAGCGCGTCACGACGCTGAGCCCGGTGAGGAGGAGGAGCACGACGAGCGCGCCGGCCGCGATCGCCAGCGGGCGCCACCGTCGATCGACGATGGCGACGATCCCGTCCAGCACGAAGCCGTTGCAGGCGACCACGACGAACGACACGAGGGCGACGCCGCCGACGCTGGCAAGCGCGCGTGCCGGGCTCACGTCGTGCAGCGCCGAACCCATCTCGCCCCAGGCGAGGCCGCCGAGCGGCCACCGCACCCGCAGACCCTCGAACAAGGTCCAGATCGCCGCGGTGAGCAAGGGGGTGCGCACACCGCGTCGGGCGAACACGGCGACCAGCGCACCGGTCGCCGCCCAGTAGCACGCGGCCGCGACCGCGAGGGGTAGGAGCGCGACCCACCCGAGGTAGTGCAGCCCCCACATGACGATGACGACGAACGTGACGCCGAAGCCCCAGCCGTAGAGGGCCGCCTCTGCGGGGCGGGCGTCACGCCACGTCCAGAGCAGCGGGACGAGCGCGACGAGCGACAGCGGGCCGAGGTCCGCGGGCGGGAACGCGAGCGCCGCCAGCACACCCGACGCGACCGCAACCGCGAGCCGAAGCCCACGGGCGCGGCCGGAGTGCGCCGTCAGGCGCAGTCGCGACAGAGCATCCGCTCCTCGTCGGCGAGCTGATGGCGCGGGAGGACGAGGAAGCACGAACGGCAGACGAACTCACCGGGGCGGCGGGGCACGATCTTGGCCGGGCCGTCGGCGACGGCGTCGTCGGGCTCTTCGTCCTCGAGCTCCTCCTCGTCGTCCTCCATGGTGGCCGCAGCCGTCTTCTCCTGGAGGAGCGCATCGAGTGGCGCCTCGACGTCGTCGGGGTGGAGCTCTTCGTCGAGCTCCATCGCCTCGTCGTCGTCCTCGCCGGCGCCGCGCCGCTTCGGCCGCGTGCGAGCCGGTGCGGCCGCGACCGCGTCGGCATCCGCGTCGTCGCCGTCGTCGCCCAGATCATCCGCGGCGACCTCGTCGTCGACGTCGAGAGCCTCGTCGAGGTCGTCCTCGACGATCTCCTCCTCGTCGAGGTCGTCCTCGGCCAGGTCGTCGTCGGCGATCTCTTCGGCGTCGTCCTCGAACTCTTCGTCGCTCATGCACGCTCCACGGGGGCGCCCCACGGTGAGGGCCCCATCAGGGGCCGGAGCATAACGCCGACCCCCCGAGAGTTTGCGGAACGCGTGCCAGGCCCACTTCATTCCCGATTCGCCCAGTTCGCCGGAATCCGTCCCGACCGTCAGCCGAGACCGAAGACCAGAGGCGAGGACCAGCGGCGGGGTATCCCCCGCCGCCCGAGCCGGGGCCCGAGCGGCCCGGCGCGAAGCGCCGAGAGCGGACAACCAGAGGCGAGGACGAGCGGCGGGGGTATCCCCCGCCGCCCGACCCGGGCCCGAGCGGCCCGGCGCGCAGCGCCGAGAGCGGAAGGAAGGCGCCAAGAGCGAAAAAGTGGGGCCCAGGAGACCGTTGGGGCCGGCTCGGTGGCCCGGCCTGCGGTGCAGGCGGGTTATTGGAGCGTTCTCTACTTGATCTCCTGGACCCCCGCCCCCGACGCCCGACCCCGGCGGCGCCACCGGAGTCGGCCCACGACCGCTCGGGCCCAGGGACGACACGTAGTACGCCCGATGGACGGCCCGCTGTCAAGGGGCAGGCCGAGGCTCTGACCTGCGGTTGCGCGCGGAACCGCAGGTCAGCGGCTCGCGAAAAGTCGCGCGGATTCGTGGGGGGTCGGCGTCAGCGCGCGGCGCGGCGCGCGTCGGCGGACCGCTCGGCGTCGAGCCGAGCGAGTGCGTAGTCCTCGTGGTCCACGTACTTCATCGCTGCGGCGATGGCGCGGTGACCGGCCTGCTCTGCGATGAGCCGGTGCATCTGCTGGGCGACGACGCGGTAGGTGGGGTGCCCCTGCGGTGACGAGCGCAGCTCGAGGAGGTGCATCGCTTCGCGCGCGTTCATCTGCATGACGAAGCGCATGCGGTACGCAAGCGACACCGCGTACGGCGCCTCCTCCGGGAAGAGCGGTGCGAGGTCGTCGTAGAGATCCGACGACCGACCCATCGCCTCGTCGAAGCGAGCGGCGAGGCCCGCCTCCTCGATGCCCTCGGGCAGCTCGTAGCCGTGGTCCGGCGACAGCGCCTGCCACTCGATGGTGAGCATGCGATGCCGCTGGAGGTCGCGGAACGCGCCGTAGTCGGTGAGGACGTCGAAGCGGTAGCCGGTGCGCTCGAACGCACGCCCCGGCTTGTGGCGGCGGTTGACGCGCTCCCCCACGTACGCGCGCAGGATCGCGGCACGCTCGTCGGTGCCGAGCCGCCGCACCCGGGTGAGCACCTGGTCCTCGGGAACCGCGAGGTGCGGATAGCAGATCGCTGCGAGCACCTTGTCCTCACCGTCGGGGTCGAAGTCCGTGAGCGTGACGCCAGGCCGGAGCTCGGGGGTCAGCTCACCGAAGACCCGTTCCACCACGGTCTCGGTCTCGGTGCGGGTCTCGGCGAGGTACTCGGTCCACGCCCCACCCCGGTCCGGACGGTCCACTCGCGTCAGGAACGACGGGATCACCTTGCGCAGCTCGTCGAGCACGAGCGCGGCGTAGGCCCGGGACTCGGGCAGAGGGTGGGCGCGCATGCGGAGGAGCAGCGCCTCGAAGGCCTGCCCGGTGCCGTAGATGCCGACGTTCGACAACGTGGCAGCGGGCAGCATCCCGCGAGCGGCGTCGCAGGCCTTGGCCTTGATCGTCTGCTTGTACACGAAGTCGGAGTCGGAGGGGTCCTTGGGATAGGCCTCACGCGCCCAGTCCATGAGCAACGGCAGCGACTCCGAGTACGTGTCGAAGAGCGCATCCATGTCGGCGATGTAGCGGAGGGCGAGCTCCGACTCGAGCACGGCCTTGGGCCGGTGGAACCGGTAGCGGCCGTCGAGGCGACTGTCGTACGGGATGTAGCGCGTCGACTGCTCGAGGTACGCCATCAGGCGTCCCCACTCGAGCACCTTGGTGAGCAGGTTCGATGCCTGCTCGCACGCGAGGTGCACACCCCCGAGCTGAGCGACCGAGTCGTCGCCGTACTCGAAGAAGACGCGGTCATAGAGCTCCTCGGCGCGCTGCAGCCCGACGCTCGCATCGACCGTGAGGTCGCCGGTGAGGTCGAGGTCGCCGACGAACTCGTCGAGGAACAGACGCCGCAGACTCTTGGAGGATCGCGAGTACCGCGCGAACAGCGCGCCCTTCACGACCTCGGGAAGGTTGACGAGCGCGAACACCGGCCCGTCGAGGTTCGTGAAGTACGGACGCAGCGTCGCCTCTTCTTCGGGAGTGAAGCGCTCAGCGACGTATTGCATGCTCGTTCCTGCGACGCGGGTCCGGGGCGGTGGCGGGGAGAGTCCGATGGTACCGACGCGCCCCTGACCCCCCGGGGATGGCGCCCGGTCGCGACTCGTACCTTTCGCGGCTTTCGAGGGGGCGTCGGCTCGCGGTTCAGAGGAGGACGCTGACGGCAGCCGGCCGCATCGACACCGCAACCTCGGCGGCAGCGCCGCGCGCCTGACCATCGAGGCTGAGGGCCGCCGCGTGCGCCCAGACCACCCGCACCCGGCGCCCCGAGGCACCGACGATGGCGGGATGGGGCACGTGGCTGCCCGTCGCCAGCCGGGCGCGCAGACGCCGCCGCTCCCCGGCTCGCACACCGTAGACCTGGACCTCGAAGCGGCCGTCGCCAGGATGGCCCCGGGGTACGACGTCGTCGCCGCCCAGGAACTGGCCGTTCGCCACCACGACGGTCGTGGCCGGGCCCCGGTGCACCTCGCGGTCGTCGACCTCGACCACGCAGGGCCGCCGCCGGTGCCACCACCGCAGCGCGCGCGGCGGCACCCCGCTCACGACCATGTTGGCGACGAGACCGATCCCGTCGACCTCGAGCAGGTCCAGCGGCGCAGCGATGGCATGCGAGCGGCCGGTGAGCCCGACGGCCCGCGCGAGGTCGCTCGTGGGCTCGGCGTCGAAGCGGACGACGGCGCCAAGGTGCTCGGCGGCCGCGGCCGCGAAGGCTGCGTCGTCACCGATGACCACGACGTCGGCGGTGCCGTCGAACGGCTCGCCCCAGGGCTCGCCGTGACGCATCGTGCTCACCCGGTGACCGCGCTCGCAGCCGACACCACGCCGCGGAAGCACGCGTCGGCGGCCGCGCGCGCCGCCTGCCGGGTCGCGGTCTGCGGTGCGACGTCGCCGACCTGACGCAACAGGTCGATGCACTGCTTGACCGTCCGCACGAAGTCGCCACCGGTCATGTCATCGTCGTCGAGCACCACCGCGAGATCCTCGCCCGATGCCCACTCGTACGCGTGGGGGACGAACCCCGGGTCGGGCGGCCGGGTCTCGGGTAGCTGCGCGTCCTCCTCGCTGCTCGCGAGTGAACGCCAGATCTTCTCGATCGCGCGTGCTCGCTCGGCCACCCGCGCGGTCGGCCAGCGGGTCGGCGCCATCGGCTGAGCACCGTCGGGGCCTCTCCGTTCGTACGTGAAGCACGACACGATCGCCGCGGTCTCGGGTGCGGTGAGACCGTCGAGAAGGCCCTCACGGATGGACTCCGCGAGCAGGAGGTCGGTCTCCGTGTAGAGCCGGGCGAGCACCTCCCCGGCAGGGGTGAGCGACCAGCCGTCGAGGTAGCCCCACGCTTCGAGCACACCGCGGACGCGGTCGAGCTGGCGGGCCAGGCTGTCGGTGCGGCGCTCCACCCGTCGCTCCAGCCGGGCCAGCTCCCGCTCGAGCCGCTCGACCGCGCTGAGGGCCCGCACCTGCGCATCGCGCTGCGGGTCGGACGCGACCGGGTGCTCGGCGACGGCCCGTTCGAGCTCGTCGTCGTCCGGGCCCGAGCTCGCGTGGGGTGGGCGCTTCGCCTTGACCCGCCGGAGCGACTCCGAGACCGCGCGCTGGAAGGCTCGGCTCCGCGGCGCGTACGGCTCCGGGAGCTCGATGCGCCCGATCGGCAGCGGCGCGTCGTCGAAGTCGTCGGCGCCGAGCCGTACGAGCCGGCGAGACGGCGAGAGGCCGAGGACCCGCGGGGAGCCCTTGCGGTCGTCGTGGGCGAGCACCGCCACCTTGCCGCCGCGTCGACCGACCCAGACGACGTCACCCGGCCGGAGCGCGTCGAGCGCGCGTGCGATCCGCCCGGACCCATGACGCTCGCGGCGCGCGGCGTCGCGCGCCGCGAGGAGCTCGCGGTACTCGGCGACGTCTCCCCGATCGCTCCGCGCCAGCTCGCGTTGGCGTTCGAGCGACAACCGGGTCCGCTCGAGCTGGCGCTCGAGCGCCACGACGTCGCGGTCGGTGTGGAACTGCGCGAACGAGAGGTTGAGGAGGTGGTGCGCTCGCGCCGGCTCGTAGCGGTGCACCAGGTTGACTGCCATGTTGTACGTGGGGCGGAACGACGACCGGAGTGCGTCGGTGCGGCGCGACGCCAGGCTGGCCACCTGGTCGAACGTCACCCACGGGCTCCAGCACACGACGGCGTAGCCGACGTCGTCGATGCCGCGGCGGCCGGCCCGACCGGTGAGCTGGGTGTACTCCCCCGGCGTCAGGAACTCGTGACGCTCCCCCGTGAACTTGGTGAGCTTCTCGATGACGACCGACCGAGCCGGCATGTTGATGCCCAGGGCGAGCGTCTCGGTCGCGAAGACGACCTTCACGAGCCCGGCCGCGAACGCCTCCTCGACCGCTTCCTTCATCGTGGGGACCATCCCCGCGTGGTGGGAGGCGAGGCCGGCCTCGAGCCCCGCGAGCCATGGGCCGTAGTGCAGGACGTCGAGGTCGTCGTCACCGATGCCTTGCGTGTGGAACTCGGCGATGGCTCGGATGCGCCGAGCCTCGTCACCCGTGGTCAGGCGGATGCCCGCCGCCCGGCACGCGTCGACGGCCTGCTCGCACCCCGCCCGGCTGAACACGAACACGATCGACGGCAGCAGCCCCTCGTCGGCGAGCAGCAGGACGGTGTCGACCCGACCCGGGGTGCGCAGCCGGCTGCGGGCCCGCGCCGCACCGCCCGGTCCCCGGCCGATCCGACGGTCGAGCCGCTCGACCTCGGGGTTCGGCCGCAGGTCGTCGCCCCGGCCCACGAAGGTCGGCAGCAGCTGGAGGGCATCCCGGCCCCGTTCCCCCACCAGGTACCGGTGGTGCAGCTCGACGGGCCGGCGCTCCTCGATGACCGCGGTGGTGGCGCCGCGCACGGTCTCGATCCACTCCGCGAACTCCTCGGCGTTGGAGACCGTCGCGGAGAGGCAGACGAGATCGACGTCCTCGGGGAGGTGGACGATGACCTCTTCCCACACCGCGCCGCGGTAGCGGTCCTGGAGGTAGTGCACCTCATCGAGCACGACGTAGCGCAGGCCGTCGAGCGTCGGCGAGGACGCGTAGATCATGTTGCGCAGCACCTCGGTGGTCATGACGACCACCGGGGCCTCGCCGTTGATCGAGTTGTCACCGGTGAGGAGCCCGACGCGCTCCTTGCCGTACGCCTTGACGAAGTCGCCGTACTTCTGGTTGGAGAGAGCCTTCAGCGGCGTCGTGTAGAAGGCCTTGGTGCCGGATGCGAGCGCACGCTCGACTGCGTACTCGGCGACGAGGGTCTTGCCCGATCCGGTGGGCGCGGCGACCAGCACCGAGCGGCCGGCATCGAGCGCGTCGAGCGCCTGGCGCTGGAACGCGTCGAGCGGGAAGCCGCGTGCGGCCTCGAACTCTCCGCGGTCGGTCACCCGCCGGGTGGCGCGGTCGCGGGAGCCGAGGTGGCGGTGGGGTCGGCGGGCAGCGTCGAGTCGGGCGGCAGGCTCGAGTCGGTGGGGACGCTCGTGTCGGTCGGCAGCGTCGTGACGACCGGGTCCGGCACCGAGCTCGACTCGTCGGCGGGTGCGAGCACCAGCACCATTCCCACCGTGAAGAGGAGCACCGCGAGCACACCGACGGTCGCGAGCAGGATCTCACGCCGGTTCCGCGGCGGCTTGTACGTGCTGACCTGACGCGGGCTCATCGCTTGAGGGCCCTCCCGATGAGGATGCTGAGCTCGTAGAAGAGGTACATGGGGATCGCCATGAAGAACAGAGAGT
>CAZKTS010000029.1:0-9458 GCA_964555735.1 uncultured Bifidobacteriaceae bacterium | reverse complement strand
TACGTGCAGAAGAAGTTCGTCGCGATCCCGAAGGCGGCCACGCCCGGCGGCGACATCTCGAAGTTCGACAAGACGGTCATGACCATGACCGCGACGACCTACGACGACATGCGGCCCGGCTGCTGGGACCCGGCCGAGCGCTAGTAGGACTTCGCGCTCAACTGGGTCGACGGCTCGCTGCCGTTCCCCACCTTCCCGCGCTTCTGCGGCCAGACGTTCTACGAGGCCGACGACAAGGAGCTCGCGCTCGCGTGCGTCAAGGCCTACAACGACTGGATGGTCGAGGAGTGGTGCGACCCCGCCATCGGCGTCAACATCCCGCTCTGCATCATGCCGCTGTGGGACCCGCAGCTCGCGGTGGAGGAGATCAAGCGCAACGCGGCACGCGGCGTGCGCGCGGTGGCGTTCTCGGAGCTGCCGACCCGGCTCAACCTGCCGTCGATCCACACCGGCTACTGGGACCCGATGTTCGCGGTCGCCGAGGAGACCGGCACCGTCGTGTGCATGCACGTCGGCTCGTCGTCCTCGGACCCGGCGTCGTCGGCCGACGCGCCGGCGGGTGTCGGCAGCATGGTGGCGTTCAACAACTCGATGGCGTCGCTGGGCGACTACCTCTTCTCCGGGAAGATGGCCCAGTACCCGAAGCTGAAGATCGCGTACTCGGAGGGCCAGATCGGCTGGCTGCCGTACGCGCTCGAGCGGGCCGACACGGTCTGGGAGCAGCACGATGCGTGGATCCACGCGAAGAAGCTGTGCCCCGAGCCGCCGTCCACCTACTACTACGGGCGCGTGTTCGGCTGCTTCACCTGGGACCAGCACGGCGTGAACTCGCTCGCCGAGGTGGGCGAGGACCAGATCTGCTTCGAGACCGACTACCCGCACACCGACACGACGTGGCCGAACTCCAAGGAGTACTGCGAGAAGATCCTCCAGGCGGTCGACGAGGACACGGCGTACAAGATCCTGCGCGGGAACGCGATCAAGATGCTCGAGCTCGACCGCGTCTGAGAGGGCGACATGAACGAGGTCCCGAAGATCGTCAGCGTCGACGACCACGTGGTCGAGCCGCCTCATGTCTGGCAGACGTGGCTGCCGGAGAAGTGGCGTGAGCGGGGTCCGCGCGTCGAGCGCAAGCGGTGGGCGCCGTTCGAGCACCACCCGGGCGCGAAGTACACCAACACCGAGAGCCCCGACGGTGAGTGGGGTGACGCCTGGATCTACGACGGCAAGCTCATCTATGTGAACAAGAAGTTCGTCGCGATCCCGCTGAGCGCGACGCCCGACGGCACCGTCGAGAGCTTCGACCGCACGGTGATGACGATGACCGCGGTCACCTACGACGACATGCGCCCCGGCTGCTACGAGCGCGACGCGCGCATCAAGGACTTCGAGCTGAACTGGGTCGACGGCTCGCTGCCGTTCCCCACCTTCCCGCGCTTCTGCGGCCAGACGTTCTACGAGGCCGACGACAAGGAGCTCGCGCTCGCGTGCGTGCGGGCCTACAACGACTGGATGGTCGAGGAGTGGTGTGAGCCGTCGGGTGGGATGAACATCCCGCTCTGCATCATGCCGCTGTGGGACATCGACCTCGCGGTCGCCGAGATCCAGCGCAACGCCCAGCGCGGCGTGCGGGCGTTCTGCTTCAGCGAGCTCCCGACCCGGCTCAACCTGCCGTCGATCCACACCGGCCACTGGGACCCGGTCCTCGACGTCTGCAACGACACCGGCGTCACGCTCTGCATGCACATCGGCTCGTCGTCGAGCAACCCGGCGGCGTCGCCCGACGCGCCCGAGGGCGTCGGCGGCACGCTGGCGTTCAACAACTCGATGGCGTCGCTCGCCGACTGGCTGTTCTCCGGGAAGCTCATGCAGTTCCCGAAGCTCAAGCTCGCCTACAGCGAGGGCCAGATCGGGTGGATCCCCTACGCGCTCGAGCGGGCCGACACGGTCTGGGACCAGCACGACGCCTGGCAGCACTCGAAGGAGATCGTGCCAGAGCCGCCGTCCACCTACTACTACGGGCGCATCTTCGGCTGCTTCACCGCAGACCGGGTCGGGCTCAACAACCTCGAGGCCGTCGGCGTCGACAACATCTGCTTCGAGACCGACTACCCCCACACCGACACCACGTGGCCGCACTCCAAGGAGTACGTGGAGAAGATGATCGCCGACGCCGGCCTCGACGACGAGACCGCCTACAAGGTCCTCCGCGGCAACGCGATCCGCATGCTCGAGCTCGACCGCGTCTGACGTCGTCACCTCCACGATGCACGTAGCGTGCACGGCGTGCTCATCAGCTTCGACATCGACGGGACGATGGAGTTCGGGCACCCGCCCGGGCCCGTGACGGTGGACTTCGTGCGCTCCCTCGCGGCCGACGGCCACGTCGTCGGCTCGGCGTCGGACCGCACCCGCTCCGACCAAGCCACCCTCTGGGAGGCCGCCGGCATCGACGTCGCGTTCGTCGGCGGCAAGCACCACCTCCCCGAGGTGCGCGACCGCTACCCCGACCTGCGCCGCCTCCACATCGGCGACACGCACGTCGACGAGCACTTCGCCCGCCTCGCCGACTTCGAGTTCTGCTGGGTCGACGCGTGGCAGACGCTCGACCTCACCACCGAAGGAGCATCATGACGACCGCGCACGTGAACGGCATCGA
This sequence comes from uncultured Bifidobacteriaceae bacterium, assembly GCA_964555735.1. GTDB lineage: Bacteria > Actinomycetota > Acidimicrobiia > IMCC26256 > PALSA-555 > CAZKTS01. The sequence continues at coordinate 6,799 of CAZKTS010000029.1, read as the reverse complement.
CCTCTACTACGAGCGCAAGGGCGAGGGTGCGCCGCTCCTCTTCCTCAACGGCTCCGGCGCCACGCTCGAGACCACCGGCATGCTGGTGACGCCGTTCGCCGAGGCCTTCGACACCGCCGCGCACGACCAGCGCGGCCTGGGCAAGTCGTCGATCCCGCCCGAGCCGTACACGATGGCCGACTACGCCGCCGACGCGGCCGCGCTGTGCGACGAGCTGGGCTGGAAGACCTTCCGCGTCGTCGGCATCAGCTTCGGCGGGATGGTCGCGCAGGAGCTCGCGGTCACGTGGCCGGACCGCGTCGAGCGGCTCGCGCTGCTCTGCACGTCGCCCGGTGGTGTGGGCGGATCGTCGTACCCGCTGCACGAGCTCGCGTCGATGCCACTCGAGCAGCGCAAGGAGAAGGGCATCGAGCTGCTCGACACGCGCTTCACGCCCGCCTGGCTCGCCGACCATCCGGGCGACGCGGGGCTCGCCGAGTTCATGGCCAACCGCGAGCTGGCGGAGAAGTCGGCCGACCAGGAGCGCGGGGAGGCCGCGCAGCTCGAGGCCCGGCGTCACCACGACGTGTGCGACCGACTCGCGAAGGTGACCGCGCCCACGCTCGTGGCCTCCGGCAAGTACGACGGCATCGCGCCGCCGGCCAACGGCGCGGCGATCGCCGAGCGGATCCCGAACGCCGAGCAGCGTCTCTACGAGGGTGGTCACGCCTTCTTCATCCAGGACCCCGCTGCCTTCCCCGACATCATCGGCTTCCTGGGCGGCGGCTGACCGCCTCCGCTGGCGCCGGTCCCAGGAGCACCGATAGCCTCGGAGCCCTTGTTCGGCATCAGAGGCCACAGCAACAACATCCGCATCAGCGCCGCCGCGACGGTCGCCGCCGCCCTCGTGGTGGTGACGAGCACCGTGGCCATGCCCCCGGCGGGCGCCGACCCGATCGCCGACAAGCAGGCCCAGGCCGCCGCCCTCCAGGACCAGCTCGAGACGACCAACAGCGAGATCAGCGCGCTGGGTGAGCAGTACAACGGCGCGGTCATCCGGCTCCAGGCGGCCGAGGCGCGCCTCGCGCAGGTGCAGGCCCAGGTCGTGGCGACCGAAGCCGAGGTCGGCCGCATCACCACGCTGGTGCACGAGCGTGCCGCGAGCGTCTATCGCGAAGCGCTATCGGGCCGGTCGCTCGACGTGCTCGACGCCGAGGACGCGACCGAGCTGCTCAAGCGCCAGCGGTACGCCGCGACGCAGGCGAAGCGCGACGACAAGATGCTGGACGACCTCGCCGACGCCAAGGCCGACCTCGTGCGGCAGCGCAGCACCGCGCAGAAGGCGCGCGACGACGCCGACGGCGAGCGCGCCCGCATCGAGCAGACCAAGGCCTCGCTCGACGCCCGCAGCGCGGAGCAGCAGGCGCTGCTCGCGCAGGTGCAGGGCGAGATCGCGGCGCTCGTGCAGCAGGAGATGGACCGGCGTCAGGCGGAGGCGCTCGCGGCAGCCCGCGGCCAGTACGGCGACGTCTTCGATCCCAACCTGCCGCCGCCGAGCGCGGCGACGGCCGTCGCGATCGAGTATGCGAAGGCGCAGATCGGGAAGACCTACGTGTACGCCGCGGCCGGGCCCGACCACTTCGACTGCTCGGGGCTGGTCATGGCCGCGTTCCGCTCGGCCGGCGTCTCACTCCCCCATTACTCCGGCGCGCAGTACTCGATGCTGCCGCACGTGCCGCTCAACAACATGCAGCCGGGCGACCTCGTGTTCTGGGGTCGCGGCGGCAGCACGCACGTGGCGATCTACCTCGGCGGTGCCCGCATCATCGAGTCGGGCGGCAGCGGCCACGACGTGCACATCGGCGCGATCTGGGGCCACCCCAGCGGCGCCGCCCGCGTCACCTGACGCGGCGCTCGCCGGCTCAGACCAGCTTGGTCTGGGGCACCGTGGTGACGCCGCCGGCCGCGAGCTCCGCGATCGCGGGCACCGGATCGGGGTCGGCGTAGACCTCGGGGTCGGTGTAGTCCGACGGCCGGCCGGTGGGATCCGTGACCCACCACGACGCCTCGAGCGCGATGCCGTTGGGGTCGGTGAAGTACACCGAGTGCATGATCCCGTGGTCGACGACGCCGGTCACCTCGGTGCCCGCGGCGAGCAGTCGCTTGCGGAGCAGCTCGAGCGCGTGCTCGTCGGGGACGTTGAAGGACAGGTGGTCGAGCTGGATCGTGCGGTCGGTGGGCGCACCCGCCGCCTTCGCGAACGTCTCGCTGCCGACGACCTCGAAGAAGGCGACGGTGTTCTCGGGGCCCATCTCGAAGAAGTAGTGCCGCATCGGCCCCGCCATGAGGGTCGCGCTCAGCCGCATGCCGAGCACCCCGGCGTAGAACCGCACGGTGGCATCCATGTCGGGGGTGACGAGCGCGAGATGGTTGATCCCACGCCAGTCGGGGGCGTCGGGGAGCGCGGCAGAGGTGTCGTCCGTCATGCCGACCAGGGTACCGGCGCGCGAGGCGGGCGGTTCCCGGCTCAGGCGATCGGCGACTCGGCCAGCGTCACCGTGGCGTCGTGGCGTTCGCCGTCGGCGCCGATCCACTCGACCCGCACGCGGTCGCCCGGCTCGTGGGCCCGGATGGCGTCGCCGAGCTCGGCCGCGCCGGCGACCTCGGTGCCGTCGACGGTGACGATCACGTCGCCCGCCTCGATCCCTGCGTTCGCCGCGGGACTGTCGGCTTCGACGTCCTGCACCACCGCGCCGTCCGCCGAGTCGCGGATCGCGACGCCGAGGTAGCCGGCCGGCCCGACGCGCACGCCGTCGCCTTCCTTCCCGTCCTCGATCCGCGTCACGATGTCCTCGACGGCGTCGATCGGGATCGCGAAGCCGATCGCCGACGCGTCCTCGATGCCCGGCTCCCGTCCGGCCACCTCCGCCGCGGTGTTGACACCGATGACGCGGCCGGTGTCGTCGAAGAGCGGTCCGCCGGAGTTGCCCGGCTGGAGCTCGGCGTTGATCTCGATCAGGCCGGAGAGGTGGTCGGTCGATCCGTCCTCACCCGAGACGGAGATCGAGCGGTCGAGGGCGGTGATCATTCCTTCGGTGACGCGCGGGGGACCGGGCAGGTCGAGGGCGTTGCCGATCGCGACGACGGTGTCGCCGACCTCGAGCGACGACGAGTCGCCGAGCGTGACCGTGGGCAGGTCGGAGGCGCCGTCGATCTGCAGCAGCGCGACGTCGGCTTCTGGCGCGGTGCCGATGAGCTCGGCGTCGTAGCTGCGGGACGAGTCACCGATCGTCACCGAGATGTCGGTCGCGCCGTCGATGACGTGGTTGTTGGTGAGGATCTCTCCCGACGGCGTGAGCACCATGCCGGTGCCCGCCGCGGTCCCGTTCGGGAGCTCCGCGGTGATGTCGGCGATCGCCGGGTCCATGCGCTCTGCGATCTGGTCGGCCGCGAGCGATGTGCTCTGGTCGCGCTGGGACGTCTCCTGCGCGGCCGGAGCCGACGACGAGTCGGGGTTGGACGTGCCCGCGCCCCCGCCGCTGATCGCGATGCGCGCGGCGACGAGGGCGTACGCCCCGAAGCGCCGGCGGCGCCCCCGCTGCCGGCGACGGTCGGCTCGCGACAGCGTCGCCAGGTCGGGGAACGGCCACTCGGCGCTCGTGCCGGGAAGCCCTTCGCGGTCCGGCCACCCCGCGGGCGACGAATCGACGCGCCGGTCGTCCGGCTCCATGGGCTCCATGCCGGTCAACAGTGCAGCACAGACCTGAGATCCCCCTGAACGCGCCCTGCGGACTCGCCCATCCCGGCTCCGCTACCGTCGCCCCGTGGCGTCCCGACCGGTGCGGTGGCTCGACAAGGCGGCCCTGGGCGTCGTCATGGGCATCGCCGCCTGGGTTCTCGAGCGTCTCGTGATCCGGGCGAGCAAGAAGACCAAGGGCGTCGACCCCCGCGACGAGGTCGAGCCGCCCAGCATGGAGCTCCCCCGCCCCGAGGTCAGGGTCTAGGGACGAGCGGTCGACCTACTTGTTGCGGCGGAAGGTGTCGGCGAGGAGGACGACCGTGAGCAGGCCGGCGATCGCACCGAAGGTGGGGGCGACCCAGCCGGCGATGTTGTCGGACGTGGCCGTGATCCCGGTGCCGATGAACGCGCCCGCAGCGGTGAGTGCGAGCGCGATGCGGCGACTCGCGCGGCGCACGCTGGTCTCGATTACCTCGAGGCCGCGGAACTGCACCTGCAGGTTCGGGCCGGGCCTTGCGCCGACGAGCCGCTCGAGCGCCTCGAACAGACGCGTGACGCGCACCTTGAGCTTCTGCCCCTGGTAGAGCAGCTCCTGCGGACGCCCCGCGCCGCGGAGCTTGTCCATCGTGCTCTTCGCCAGGTACTGCCCGGCGATCGCGAACGGGTCGACGTCGGGATCGAGCTCGGCAGTGGCGTGCTGGATCTGCGCGAGCGCCTTGGCGGTGAGCACGAGCGTCGGCGGCAGTGGCACCTCGTAGCGGACGGCGAGCGCAGTGACGTCCTGGAGCATCGGTCCGAGCTGGAGCTCGCGCAGCGGCACGTGGCGGTACTTCGCGACGAGCGCACCGAGGTCGTGCTGGAACTTCGGGAGGTCGAGGTCGGGGTGCGGCTCGTCGCCGGAGAGCATGAGCAGCGTGTCGGCGAGGAACTCGGGATCCTCCTGCCAGAACGCGAGCAGGAGGAGCACGAGTCCTTCGCGCAGGTCCGGCCCGACCTCACCCACCATCCCGAAGTCGAGGAAGTACACGACGCCGTCGGACCACATGAGGTTGCCCGGGTGCGGGTCGGCGTGGAAGAAGCCCTCGGTGAGGATCTGGCGGTAGTACGACTCGATGAGCTCATGCGCGGCCGCGCTGCGGTCGGGCCCCTCCGGCGCGGTGGAGAGCGGACCGCCGGGGATCTCCTCCATCACGAGGAGCCGCTCGGTCGAGAAGTCGGTGTAGACGGCGGGCGCGCCGAGGTGCGGGTACGGCGCGAGGACCTCGCGCATGCGCTCGATGCTCTGCGCCTCGCGACGGAAGTCGAGCTCCATCTGGAGCGACTCGGAGAGGTGGCCGACGACCACCGACGGGTCCATCACCTGGCGGAGGCCGGGACGCGAGGCGCTGCGCCGAGCGAAGAGACCGAGCAGGCCGAGGTCGCGGGTGATGTCGTCGCGGGCGCCAGGGCGCTGCACCTTCACGACGACGCGCTCGCCGGTGGCGAGGGTCGCCCGGTGCACCTGGGCGATCGAACCGGTGGCGAGAGGCGTGGGGTCGATGCTGTCGAAGACGTCGTCCCAGGGGACGCGCAGCTCCTCCTCCATCACCGCGACCACCTGCTCCTCGGTGAGCTGCGGGACGTTGTCGCGCAGCTGCGAGAGCTCCTCGACGAACGCCGGCGGCACGAGGTCGGGTCGGGTGGAGAGGATCTGTCCGAGCTTGCAGAACGTGGGACCGAGCTCTTCGAGCGCGGCCCGCAGGCGCTTCGCGCTCTCGCGCGTCGCCTCCTCCGAGGACTCACCCTTGCGGCGGGAGAACACCTCGGCGAGCCCGTGCTTCGCGGCGACGCGCGCGATGTACGCAGCGCGCCCGCTGAGCAGCGGGTCGTCCTGAGGTTCGTCCTCGGCGTGACGGTGGGGGCGCACGGCCGTGGGCGTGGACGTCGTGCCGTCGGCGGTGGTGTTGACGGTGATGACCGTGCAGTGCGCCGCGTGCGTGATGCGGTTGGGCACGTTGCTGAGCAGGAACTTCTTGTTGCCGCTCATGCCGGCGTTCCCGACGACGATGACGTCGGCGTTCTCGTCGCGCGCGACGTCGACGATCGCGTCGGCGGGGCTCTCGTCGACCACGACGCGTGCTCGGGCGGTCGGGCCCGCGAGGCTGACGGCCAGGCTCTCGAGCTCGCGCTGGGTCGTCTCGACGTTGCCCTGGGAGACGTCCGGGTCGCCCTCTGCGTCGGGGACGATCACCTCCACCAGCAGGAGCTCGGCCGCGAAGCGCTTGGCCATCTCCCCCGCCCAGACTCCCGCTCGCTCCGCGGTGACCGACCGATCGGTGGCGACGACGATGCGCTGGACCACGTGCTCAGACCTCCGCCGGCAGGACGGGCCGGACGTCGAGCTCGAGGAACTCGAGCACGGCGTGCGAGAACGCGTCGTTCTGGTCGCCGGCGACCATGTGCGCGGCGTCGCCGACGTCGGCGAGCTTGGAGCCCGGCACCAGCTCGAGGAACTCCTGGGTGCCTTCCTCGGTGACGACGTCACTCAGGAGGCCGCGCACGAGCAGGGTCGGGACGTGGATGTTGCGGAGCGCGGCCTCGAACAGCCCCTTGAACTGATCGGGCGGGACCGCTTCCTTGCGGTCGCGGTCGATGAACTTGGGGTCCCAGTGCCAGTACCACCGGCCGTCGGGCTTCTGGCGCAGCACCTTCATGAGACCCGCCGGGTTCGACCGCTTCGGCCGGTTCGGTGTGTACGCCGCGATCGCCTCGGCCGCGTCGTCGAGGGTGGCGAAGCCACCGAGCCCCGACTTCATGAAGTCGTGGATGCGCTCGATCCCCTCGGGGTTCGGCTTGTGCACGATGTCGACGACGACGAGCGCGGTCGACACCACACGGTCGCTCGCGCCCTCGGCGATGATCGCGGAGACGCCACCGAGCGACGCACCCACGAGCACGGGTGGCTTGCCGAGCTGGTCGGCGACGGCGATGGCGTCGTTGGCGTACGCGGTGAACGAGTAGTCGCCGTTGAGCGCCCACTCGCTGTCGCCGTGACCGCGGAGGTCGATCGACACCGCCTTCCACCCCGCGTCGGCGAGGTTC
>CAZKTS010000028.1:0-5652 GCA_964555735.1 uncultured Bifidobacteriaceae bacterium | reverse complement strand
ATCAAGATCAAGATCAAGATCAAGATCAAGATCAAGATCAAGATCAAGATCAAGATCAAGATCAAGATCAAGATCAAGATCAAGATCAAGATCAAGATCAAGATCAAAGGCCAGAGCCGGTTCTTGGCACGTTCCGTCAGTCCATATGACACACACCGTGCCAAGAAGCGGCCCTAGCTCTTGACCTTGGGCTTGACCCGCTAGTCGTCGCCGCCGCCGGAGCCGCTCGAGCCGCTGCCGCCGGAGCCGGAGCCGCTCGAGCCGCTGCCGCCACCGGACGAGCCGGAGCCGGAGCCGCTGCTGTCGTCGCTGCCGCCGCCGGGGCCGCGGTTGCCGCCGTGGTCGTCGACGGTGCCGGGAGTCGTGGCGCCGGGGACGGTGTCGCCCGGGACGGGGACGGTCGCGACGGTGGTCGGCACGGTCGTCGGCGGTGCGGTGGTGGTCACCTTGGGTTGCGACGCCGGCGGCGTGCGGATGTCGGTCGACCCGCCGCCACCGAGCACGGCGACGCCGACACCCACCAGCACGACGACGCCGAGCGCGGCGACCGCGCCGGCGGCGGTCCGGCGCCGCGCTCGGGCGCGAGCGAAGCGCGGCCGCAGCGCGCTGAGCGTGCCGTCGACGTCGTCGACCGGGGGCGCGGCGGCGCGCAGGCGCCGACCGAGCTCGTCGTCGGCCGCGGTGAAGCCGAGGTCGTCGTCGGTCACGACGCCTCCAGTCGCTCGCGCAGGGCTGCCCGTCCGGCATGCAGGTGGAACTTCACCGCGCCCTCCGACAGCCCCATCGCGTCGGCGATCTCTCGCACCGACAGCTCGTCGACGTAGTAGAGCGCAACCGCGATCCGCTGTTGGCGCGGCAACATGGCGACCTGGTCGAGCAGGTCGTCGGGTGCCTCGGGCGCAGCCACGGTCGCCTCGGGCTCGGCGCTGACCCGGGCGACCGCTCGACGGCCGCGCTCGACCTTGCGGAAGTGGTCGCGGAGGCGGTTGAGCGCCACGTGGCGGATCCAGCCGACCGGGTCGTCGTAGCGCGAGATGCGGCGCCACCGGGTGTAGGCCCGGGTGAAGGCGTCCTGGACCGCGTCGGCGGCGGCTTCCCGATCGCCGCACGCGACCGCGAGCGAGCGGACGAGCCGCTCGTAGTGCGCGCGGAAGGTCGCGTCGAAGTCTGCTGGGTCATCGGTCACGCTCCCGGAGGACACGCCCAACGCCTCCCGCAGGTTTGGTCGAGCGCCGGCCTCAGAGCACCAGCTCGGCCATGAGGCGAAGCGCCTCCGGCTGAGCCGCGCCGACGACCATGGTGGTGATCCCGGACTCCCGCCACGGCTCGAGCCCGTCGCGGATGCGCTCGGGTGGGCCGAGCAGGGCGACCTCGTCGACGAGCTCGTCGGGCACCGCGGCGATCGCTTCGCCCTTCTTGCCGTCGAGGTAGAGGTCCTGGATCTCCTTCGCCGCCGCCTCGTAGCCGTACCGGCACGCGAGGTCGTTGTAGAAGTTCTTGCCCCGCGCGCCCATCCCACCGACGTACAGCGCGACCATCGGCTTCACCATGGCGCGCAGCGCGTCGACGTCGTCGCCGACGATCACGGTCACGGTCGGGGCGATGTCGAACACCGACAGGTCCTTCCCGCCGCCGGCCGCCGTGAACCCTGCGTCGAGCGCCGCGCCGTACGTGTCGCGGGTGCGCGTGGGGGAGAAGAAGATCGGCAGCCAGCCGTCGGCGATCTCCGCGGCGAGCTCGACGTTCTTCGGCCCGATCGCGGCGACGTAGATGGGGATGTCGGCGCGCTTCGGGTGGATGATCAGCTTCAGCGGCTTGCCGAGCCCGGTGGCGTCGTCGCCGGTGTACGGGATGTCGTAGTGCGGGCCGTGGTGCTCGACCGGCTGGTCGCGCCGCAGGATCGCGCGCACGATCTCGACGTACTCACGCGTGCGCGCGAGCGGCTTGCCGTACGCCTGACCGTGCCAGCCCTCGGCCACCTGCGGGCCCGACGCCCCGAGGCCGAGCAGGAAGCGGCCGTCGCTCATCAGGTCGAGCGTCGCGGCCGTCATCGCGGTCATGGCGGGGCTGCGGGCCGGCATCTGCATGATGGCGGTGCCGAACGACATCTGCTCGGTGTGGGCCATGAGCCACGTGAGCGGCGTCACCGCGTCCGAGCCGTAGGCCTCCGCGGTCCATCCGGAGTGGAAGCCGAGGCGGTCGGCCTCCTTCGCGAGGTCGATGGCGCCGGCCAGGCCGGTGCCCCAGTCCTGGTACCCGAAGTTGATGCCGAGCCGCATGCCCGCATCATGCCCCGTCCATCGAGCCTCGAGCGCTCCCGGCAGGCACCGTGCAGACGGCGTGCCATCATCGATGTCCCGACCGACGAGGATCTCGAGAGAGCGAGGACGCGTGAGCGCGCTGATCCACGAGGTGGTGGGCACCCCGCAGGCCGCGCGGCTGCTCCTGCTGGTGCATGGCTACGGCGCCGACGAGCGTGACCTCGGCGGTCTGCTGTCGTACCTGGACCCCGAAGGCCGGTTCCTCACCGTGCTCCCGCGTGGTCCGGTCGCGGCGCCACCGGGCTTCGCCTGGTACGACATCGCGTCGGTCGGCGGGGGTGCCGGCGCCGACGCCACCTTCCTCTCGTCGCTCGACGCGCTCGACGATCTGCTCGTCGAGGTGTGCGAAGAGCACGGCAAGTCGCGCGCCGAGGCCGTCGTGGGCGGGTTCTCCCAGGGTGCCGCCCTGGCCCTCGCGCTCGGGCTGCGGCGCAGCGAGCGCGCGCACCCAGCCGCGGTGCTGGCGATGAGCACCTACCTGCCCGAGATCGAGGGGCTCGACTACGACTGGGATGCCGCGAAGGACATCCCCTTCCTCGTGCAGCACGGCACCGAGGATCCGCTGATCCCGGTCGCGCGCGGTCGTGCGGTCGCCGAGGCGCTCATCGAGCACGGGGCACCGGTCGTGTACAGCGAGTACCCGATGGCGCACCAGGTCGCGCTCGAGAGCGTGCAGCAGGCGCACGAGTGGCTGCTCGCGGTCGTCGCGGGCGAGAAGCCCAGCGCGCCGCTGCCCGAGGCCGCGCCGGAGCCGCTCGTGAAGCCCGTGACCACGGCGCAGTGGGAGGCCGAGGTGCTGCGCTCCGAGCTGCCGGTGATCGTCGACTTCTGGGCGCCGTGGTGCGGTCCGTGCCGCCAGGTCTCACCCGTCGTGGAGCAGATCGCGTCGATGCGCGAAGGCGCCTACAAGGTCGTGAAGGTCAACATCGACGAGGAGCCCGCCCTCGCCCAGCAGTACGAGGTGCAGAGCATCCCGCTCATCGGGCTGTTCCGGAACGGCCGTCTGGAGCGGTCCGCGCTCGGTGCCAAGCCTCGCCCGCAGCTCGAGGCCGAGCTCGGGATGCTCGTGATCCCCTAGTGGGGTCGGCGCCGGTGCTCAGCCGGTGAAGCGGAGCACGACGTCGTCGATCGGTGCAGCGGGACACTCGCCGATGGCGAACTGCAGGATCGACGTGGTCCCCAGATCGTTGATCCAGAGCGTCGAGCCGCTCGCATCGACCGCGATGCCGTTGAGGTCGTTGAGCGGTGGTGTCGCCTGGCTGCTCAGGATCGTCAGCGTCTGGTTGCCCGACGCGTCGAACCGGTACACGGGGCTGGAGCGGTCCGTCACGTAGATGTTGCCGGCCGCGTCGACCGTGATGTTGTTGGGGTTGCTCCACGTGGGCGTGGTGCTCCCGGGACCGATCAGCAGCGTCTGGTTGCCCGCCGCATCGAACCGGTAGACGTTCTCGCCGATGTTGTCGACGGCGTAGATGTTGCCCGCGGTGTCGGTCGCGACGCCGACCACCTGGTCGAACGCGGGCGACGGGTTCGGTGCGCTCGAGTTGCCGAAGACGAGCTGCTGCGCGCCGCTGCCGTCGAAGACGTAGATGAGGTCGCCGAACGCGTCACCGACGTAGATGCGGGTCCCGGCGCTGTTGACCGCGATCGAGGTGGGGAGGGTGAACGCCGGGGCCGGGTTGGGCGCGACGGTGTCGCCGAACGCGTCGAGCTGGGCGCCGTTGGCGTCGAAGATGTAGACGGTCGCGGTGGAGCGGTCGATCACGTAGATGTTGCCGGCGGCGTCGACCGCCACGCCGGACACGAACACGAACGCCGGTGTGGCGTCGGCCGGGACGATCGACAGCGTCTCGTTGCCGGCAGGGTCGAAGCGGAAGATCGTGTTGGTGCCCGCGTCGGCGGTGTACGTGTTGCCCGCGGCGTCGGCGGCAAGGGCGTAGGCACTGCTGCCGCTGGGGGTGAACGACGCGGTCTGGGTCGCGCACTCGGTCGGGGTGGTCTGCCCGCCGGCCGTCGTGGTGAACCCGCCGACGAGGATGCCGCTCGCGACCGTGGCGAGCACGACCGCGAACCCTCGCGTCACTCGACGACGACTCTTCCGCACCTGGAACCCCTCCGCGCACCGAGGCGCCTGCCCCGGTTTCCGGGGGACCTTAGTGGGCGGCGGCAGAAGGGAGCGCTACTGCACGCGGGCGGCGCCGCTGGGGCTGCCCCAGATGCCGCGCTGCGTGACTGCGTTCTTGCTGCTCGACGCGTCGATGATCTGACCGCCGCCGATGTAGAGCGCCACGTGGTCGCCACCACCGGCGCCCCAGAAGATGAGGTCGCCCGGCTGGATCGCGTCCATCGGGATGTGGGGGAGCCCGGCGTACATGGAGCCCGAGGTGCTCGGGATGCCGACTCCCGCCGCCTGCCACGCCTTGTAGACGAGGCCGGAGCAGTCGTAGGTGGGACCCATGCGCGGGTTGGTGGAGTAGCCGGAGCCGATGACGCCGCGTGCGAACGCGATCGCCTGCGAAGCGCTGCCGTTCGGCGGGCCGACGTCCGGGTAGCTGACCGGTCCGCCGGAGAACTTGGCCGTGACCGCCGCCGCCCGGCGGGCCTGCTCGGCGGCGACCGCAGCGGCGAGCTCGCCCTTGATGCTGTCGAGCAGCTTCTGCTGCTCGGCGCGAGCGGCTTCCATGGCGGCCTTCGCCGCGTTGATCTGCTCGCTCTCGGCCGCGGCGGCGTCGCGCGCACGCGCTGCCTCGTCGCGGGTGACCGAGAGGTCGTCCTGCGCGGCGGCGAGCTTGTCGAGCAGCTCGTCGTCGCGGCTGTTCTGCGCCTCGGAGTACTTCCCGCGCTTCAGGAGGTCGGTCGAGTCGCTGAAGTCGAGCTCGCCGCCCGTGGAGCCGCGCAGCGTGCGGCGGTAGAGCGAGGCGAGGTTCTTCTGGACGAGGTCGCTGATGCGGTCGACCTCGGCCTGGGCCGCGGCGATCTGGGCCTCGGCGTCCTTGACCGTCGACTGCGCGGCGTCGCGCTTGGCGATCGCGGCGTTGAGCTGCTCGGCCAGGCCGCTGATCTGGACGTCGGCGGCCTCGATCTGGTTCGTGAGCTCCTCGGCCTGCTTCTGCTTGTCGGCGATCGGAGCACCGGTGGCGCCGGGAGCGCCCAGCACGGTGAGCCCGGAGGCGACGGCGAGCGTGGCCGCGACGACGGCGAGGCGTCGGCGGACGGGGGCGGCGGAGGGCGGGTTCATCGTCGGCATGGTTGTCGGCGAGCTCGATCCTGGCGTCGAGGGCAGTTGTCGTCCCGAACGGCGGCTCACGAGCAAGATTTCACCCTAGGACAC
>CAZKTS010000027.1:0-4227 GCA_964555735.1 uncultured Bifidobacteriaceae bacterium | reverse complement strand
CGGCGCCCCATCCGGCCAGCGGGGTGATCGTCGGTGTGCCGGCCGCGAACGGTGAGGGCTCGGGCGGGACCGGCTGCTCACCGAGCGGGTGCTCGGCGACCATCGGCATGGGCGCGACCGGCGCATCCGGTGACGCGAAGGGCTCGGTGAGCGGGGGCACGAGGGCCGGGTCGGCGGGGGCGGGCCCCGCGGCCACCGGTGCCGACGAGGGCGGCGGCGCGAACGGGTCGGCCGGCAGGATGTCGAACGACTCCGGCGCGAGCGGTGCGTCCGGGACGAGCGGCGGCGGCGGCGCGAAGGGGTCCTCGGCGCGCGGCGCGGCGAAGAACGCGTCGACCGCGTCCCCCGACGTCGGCGCGGTGATCGTCGAGTAGGGGTCGGTGCTGGGCGGCGTGCTCAGCGCGGCGGGGAGCGACAGCGGCGGGAGGATCATGGCGCGCAGGCGGGCGGCCTCTTCGCGTGACGCGCCGATGAGCTCGACGAGCTTCTGCTCGATCGCTTCAGGGGTGCCGCCGAGCGCGTCGGCGAGGGCCATCAGGTCCGGCTCGCGCAGCGGTACGCGGCTCCCGGGCGGGAGGTTGCGCAGCTCGTAGATCATCGCGAGGTACTCGCGCAGCAGACCGTCGGGCTCGCCCGGCTCGCGCAGGTGACGGATGCTGTCGCCGACCGCGAGCGAGCTCAGGTCCGAGCTCACGTGCAGCGGGTCGCGGCTGGGGAGCAGCTCCGACACGTCGACGCCGCACGATCCGGCCAGGCACCACAGGTCGCTCTCGGGGACGTCGATGCGGCCGCGCTCGTAGGCCGTCAGCTCCCGGCGGGTGAGGCCCGCCGAGCGCGCCACCTCGGCGCGGGACAGGCCTTGCTTGCGGCGCACCTGCCGCAGGTGGCGCCCCAGCTGCTTGGACGACGGAGTCTCCCGCCGGGCCGTCTTCGCCATGCCCGACGTATCGGCGCTCCGGGCCGGTCCCTGTAGGGGCAACGGCGCCCCGGCGCCCCGGTAGGGTCGCCCGGCCAGGAGGTGGCGCATGGACCAGGACTTCGCACAGAAGGTGGCGCTCGTGACCGGCGGGGGGTCGGGCCTCGGCCGGTCCGCGGCCCGGATGCTGGCCGAGCGGGGGGCCCGGGTGGTCGTGGCCGACGTCGACGACGACGGCGGGGCCGAGACCGTGGCCCAGTGCCAGGCCGCGGGCCAGGACGCGACCTACGTCCGCACCGACGTCACCAAGGAAGAGGATGTCGCCGCGGCGGTGGCGGCAGCGGTCGAGGGCTTCGGCAGCCTCGACGTCGCCATCAACAACGCCGGGATCAACGGGCCCACCAAGTTCGTGGCCGACTACACGCTCGAGGAGTGGAACGCGGTCCTCGCGGTCAACCTCAACGGCATCTTCCTCGGCCTCCGGCACGAGATCCCCGCGATGCTCGCCCAGGGCGGCGGCGCGATCGTCAACACCTCGTCGGGGGCAGGGCTCGTGGGCTTCCCGATGCTCCCGGCGTACGTCGCGAGCAAGCACGCGGTCCTCGGCCTCACCAAGGCTGCCGCGCTCGCCTACGTGCGCAACGGTGTCCGGATCAACGCGGTGTGCCCGGGGAGCACGCGCACGCCGCTCCTCGAGGGCTTCATGGCGCAGAGCCCCGAGATCGAGAAGGCGATCGAGCAGTCGGCGCCGATCGGTCGTCTCGCCGTGCCGGATGAGATCGCGGCCGCGATGGTGTGGCTGTGCAGCGACGCGGCGTCGTTCGTCGTCGGCCACGCGTTCAGCGTGGACGGTGGCGCGGTGATCATGTAGCGAGCGGCCGCATCACCGGTTGCCCACGGAGGGCCACTGCACGCGCGCGACGCGTGACATTGCCGCCGATCGGGACCATGCTGCTTGCGTGGCGCTGTACCGGGGGTGGCGAGGCCTCGGCCTCGCGGGCGGTGTCGTGGTCCTGTACGTCCTGCTGGCGTTCGCGGGGCACGACCTCGGCTTCTACGGACTGCTGTCCGTCTTCTATCCGCCGGCCGGCCTCGCGCTCGCCGCGGGTCTGCTGTGGCGTTGGAAGGCCCTGCCGCTGCTGGCGATCGGTGAGCTGATCTCCGGGATCGTCGTCTTCGACATCGGCACCGACTTCAGCTGGGGCCAGATGGTGATCAACGCCATCGGCTACGCCGCGATCTACGTGACGGCCGCAGTGGTCTTGCGTCGGCTGGGCGTCGGTGAGCGGGCCGCGAGCGTCCGCGACGCGGTGCTCATCCTGGTCATCGGGCTGGCCGCGACGCTCGGCGCCGCACTCTTCGGTGTCGGCATGCAGCAGTGGGCGGACATCGCCGCGCCGGACGGGTTCTGGGATGCGGTGAGCGTCTGGTGGATCGGGGACGCGATCGGTGTCGCCACGGTCACGCCCACGCTGCTGCTCATGGCCCTCGCGTGGGAAGGGCGCCGGGGCCGGAGCTCGTCCAGGACGGCGCGCGCCTCCGCGATCGAGTCGGCGTTGGTCTGCCTCACGCTGCCGGCGGCGGTGGCGGTGCTGCTCTTCAGCATCGACGGCGGCCGCCCCGGCGTGATGTCGCTGGTGTTCATCCCCGTGCTGTTCGTCGCGCTGCGGTTCGGCCTCACCGGCGCGGCCCTCACGACGGTGGTGCTCGCCCCAGTCCTGACGGAGCTCGCGAACCAGACCGCGTCCGACCTCGACCGCGCCGACCTCCAGCTCTACATCCTCGGGGTGCTGGTCGTCGGCCTGATCGTCGGTGCAGTCGTCGACGAGCGCCAGCGGGCGGCGCTGCGCTCGGCCGAGCTGGGCCAGATCGTCGAGCGGACGACGGATCTCGTGGCCATCGTCGACCGCTCCGGGCGCCTGCGCTACCTCAACGCGGCCGGGCGGCGGCTGCTCGGGTTGTCGGCCGACGCCGACCCCGGCGACCTGCATGAGGAGGACTACGCCGCCGACGCCCTGTCCGCGCAGGCGTCGGTCGAGGCGCGCGAGATCGCCACGCAGCGCGGCGTCTGGGGCGGCGACGTGCGGCTCAAGGCGGCCGATGGGCGCGTGATCTCGGGCTCAAAGGTCGTCGTACCGCACGCCACGCCCGACGGCCGGGTGTTGCGCACCGCCAGTGTCGTGCGTGACGTGAGCGAGCAGCGCGCCCTCGAGGCGGAGCTGGCGCGCCTCGCGCTCGAGGACTCGCTCACGGGACTCGCGAACCGTGCGCTGTTCCTGACCCGCTCGAGGACGCGATCGAACACGCGCCGCGCGCCCTCGCGTCGGGAAGTCTGTTCGTCGTCCAGCTCGACCGCTTCGCCGGCCTGCGGCAGGCCTTCGACGGCCGGACCATCGACGACGTGCTGTGCCAGAGCGCGCGCCGCCTCGAAGAGCTCCTCGGCGTGGACGCATCGGTTGCGCGCGTCGACGCGTGTGCGTTCGGCGTGCTGCCGCGCCGACCGCTGATGGGGGCCGCCGCATCGGCGCTGGCCCGGGCGATCATCGACGACTTCGGGGACCGGATGACGGTGGCGGAGCACCGGGTCCCCGTCACGGTGAGCGTCGGGGTCGCGGAGATCGCGGGCGACGGACGCGCCGACGAAGTCCTGCGGGCCGCGACGATCGCGGCCGATCGCGCCGAGGCCACCGGCGGCGCGTGCGTCGTCTTCCACGCCGAGAGCATGACCTCGGCCGCGCGTGACGCCCTCGCCATCGAGGGCGACCTGCGCGACGCCCTCGAGCAGCGGTCCTGGAGCATGCACTACCAGCCGATCGTGGACACGCTGACCAGCGGCGTGGTCGGCGTCGAGTCCCTCCTGCGGCTGATCGGGTACGAGTCGCCGGCCTCGCACATCGCGGTCGCCGAGGAGACCGGGCTCATCGTGCCGCTCGGTCTCCAGATCCTCGAGCAGGTCTGCCGGGACTCGCGCCACTGGTCGATGTTCTCTGCCGTGGGCTCGGTGCACGTCAACGTCTCGGGTCGTCAGCTCGAGGAAGCCGACTTCGCCGCGTCCGTGGCCACGGTGCTCGCGGAGCATCCCGGTGCTGCGCCGGTGATGACCATCGAGGTCACGGAGACGGTGATGAGCAGCGATCCCGCCCGGGCGTCCCGCGTGCTCGGCGAGCTCCGGGAGCTCGGCGCGACGATCGCGCTCGACGACTTCGGCACGGGCTACTCGTCGCTCGCGACGCTCCACACCTTTCCGATCGACGTCGTGAAGCTCGACCGCGCGTTCACGCTCGAGGTCGCGAGGTCGGAGCGGATGCGTT
>CAZKTS010000026.1:0-8664 GCA_964555735.1 uncultured Bifidobacteriaceae bacterium | reverse complement strand
CGAGGCCGCGTGGCGCGTGGTCGACGACGTCCTCACCCGCCACGACACCGCGTACCCGTACAAGGTGCACACGTGGGGACCGCCGCAGTCCGAGGGGCTGATCAAGGGCGGCGACGGCTGGCACGACCCGGTGCTGTGACGAGACCCCACACCCTCGCCGTCGACCTCGGCGGCACCAACATGCGCGTCGCGGTCGTGGCGAGGGACGGCACGTTCATCGACCACGACCACGCGCCGACGCCGCACGATGCGCCGACGATCGAGCCGTTCCGCGCGCTGCTACGCGCCATGCGCGATCGGCACCCGGTGGAGCACGCGGTCATCGCGGTGCCGGGACGCGTCGACCACGAGGCCGGCATCCTGCTGCACGCGCCGAACCTGCCCGGTCCGTGGCGCGAGCAGATCAACCGTCGAGAGCTCGAGCACGATCTCGAGCTGACGGTGACCCTGGCGAACGACGCCGATGTCGCCGCCGTCGGTGAGGCGTACTTCGGCGCCGGCCGCGACTACCGCGACGTCGTGTACGTGACCGTGTCGACGGGCGTCGGCGCGGGCGCGGTCATCGACGGTCGGGTGCTGCTCCCCCGGCGCTCCGGCGGCGAGGTCGGGCACACGGTCATCGACCGTGTGGCCGCAGCGGCAGGCGGTGAGTCGACCGTCGAGGGCCTCGGCTCAGGCACCGCGCTCGCGCGGCTCGCGACGGCGCGCGGGCTCGATGTGCACGGCGCTGAGCTCGTGCAGATGGTCGTGGCGGGCGACGCCACCGCGAAGGCCGTCTGGCAGGAGGCGATGGACGCGGTGGGCATCGGGATCAGCAACCTCGTCCATGTGCTCGCGCCCGAGGTCGTGGTGGTGGGCGGGGGTGTCGGGCGCAACGGCGAGCTGGTGCTCGCGCCGATCCGCGAGGCCATCCACCGCTACGGACCGGCGGGCGAGCCGCCCGACGTCGTGACGTCGGCGCTCGGCGACGACCCCGGCCTCATGGGCGCCGCCGCCTGGCGCCGCGCCCACGGTTCTTAGGAGGCGTCCGTTCTTGTCGCCCTATTGCACTGAGGAGCGCATCATGAGTGTGGAGCCGCTGCCGACGCCGAGCGTGGCTGCGCTCGGGCCGTACTCCCCGGCGGTGCGGGCCGGCGACTGGATCGTCTGCTCGGGGCAGATCGGGGTCGACGCGTCCGGCGAGGTCGTGGCCGGCGGCGTCGAGGCCCAGGCCCGCCAGGCGCTCGCCAACGTGACCGCGGTCCTCGCCGACGTCGGCTGCACCTGGGCCGACGTCGCCAAGGCGACCCTCTTCGTGGGGGTCGAGAGCCCGCAGTCGATGCAGGAGGTCAACGCCGTCTACGCCGAGGCCATCGGCGAGCATCGCCCCGCCCGCTCGACGGTCGGCGTCACCTGGCTCCCCAAGGGAACGGTGTTCGAGGTCGAGGTGTTGGTGTACTCACCGAGACAAGGCAGCCGATGAAGCTGAAGTGGAGACGGCGCATGAGCGAGCAGACCCGGGACGTGACCAAGACCGACGACGAGTGGCGTGAGGAGCTGTCGCCCGAGCAGTTCGCCGTGCTCCGCAAGGCCGGCACCGAGCGGGCGTTCACCGGCCAGTACTGGGACTGCCACGACGACGGCATGTACGTCTGTGCCGGGTGCGGCGCCGAGCTCTTCGACGCCGACACCAAGTTCGACTCGGGTACCGGCTGGCCCAGCTTCACCGAGCCGGCCGTCGCCGAGGCCGTCGAGGTCAAGCGCGACCTCTCCCACGGCATGATCCGGGAAGAGGTGGTGTGTCGCCGCTGCGGTGGGCACCTCGGGCACGTCTTCCCCGACGGCCCGGGGCCCACCGGTCAGCGGTACTGCATCAACTCCGCGTCGCTCGACCTGTCGCCACGCGAGCCGGCCGAAGGCTGACTCGCCGTCGCAGGAGCAGGAGCCCGGCGCCGACCGCCACGAGCGCCGCACCGACCACCGCGGTGATCGTGGTGCCATCGGCGCCGGTGAACGCGAGGCCGCCCGCACCGGGATCGCCGGCGACGGCTTGCGCGGCGGCGACCTCACACGTCGGTCGCGGGGTCACGTTCCCCGCGTCCGTGGAGAGGCAGGCGTCGATGCCGGTGGCACCGCTCTCGACGGGTGCCGCGCCGACCGAGGCCGCGTACGTCGCGGGGTCCTCGAGCCCGGGGTTGGCGAGGTCGATCCAGGTGTTCGCGAAGAACTCCGGCTGGAGCTCGCCGTCGGCCGACGCCGGCGGCGGGCCGTCGCCCGTCGAGCACGGGCCGTCGCCGGTCTGGTCGAACGGCGGAATGAACCCCACGTAGAACGTCTCGGCCTCGGGCAGCCCGGTGATGACGTAGCCGCCGTCGTCCGCGCTGACCGCGGGCCCGTACACACCGTCGCCCGCGAGTGCGAACACGCAGGCCTCCGACACCGGGTCGCCGGTCGTGGCGCGCACGGTGCCCGTGATCGTGCTCGGGCCGCGCGGCGGGTCGAAGCTGCAGTCACCCACGTAGAGCTCGTCCTGCCCCATGCACACGCCGGTCTGGGTCGGGCCGACGAGCGTCGCCGCGCCCGGCGGCGGGACCAGGTTCCCCAGGTCGACCGGCTGGTCGTAGAGCCATTCGGGTACCGGACCCGAGCTCTGGAGCTTGGTGCAGTCCCCGGGGTTCACCGGTCGCGCGAACAGCAGCTGCTGGGGCGCGTCGGTCGCGGGTGTGAACGAGAACCAGCCGTCGGGTCCCGTGATCGCGAAGCCGTCGGGCGCCGGGGGCACCTGGTCGGCGGCGAAGAACTGCACGCAGATCCCGACCTGGCGGTCGCCGGTGTTGCCGTCGACGACGAGCCCGCGGATCTCTTCGCCCGCCGCGGCCGGCCCTGCCGGTCCGGGCGCCGGTGGCGCTTCGGGCGCCGCGTCCGGCTTCGTCTCCGGTGCCACCACGGTCGTCGACGTCGTCGACGGATCACCCTTCGGGTCCTCGGTGCTCTGGGCGGCCGCGGCCATCGGCGCCGCGACCAGTAGCAGTGCCCCGACCGCGACCGCCGTTCGTCCGGCGATCCCGATCCACGATCGAATCGGCCCCTGCATCGTCCCTCGCATCGTTCCCAGCCCCTCTCGGACCAGCCCCAACGCCAGCCCAACACCAAGGGCGTCGGCCCCCGACGCCCGGCCTTGAGCCGCCGGCGGGCGAATGGCGCGTCCGCGTCACGCGAATGGCGCGACCCGCGGGTCGGGCGGACCGTGGCCGCAGGTCGGGGATCGGGCGTAGCCTGCGCGGCCATGGCCGCCACCGTGGAGCACATCGACCTCTACAGCCCGGACGGGTACGTCGCCGGGCCGCCGCACGAGGTGCTCGAGCACCTCCGCCGCACCGAGCCGGTCTTCCGCCAGCCGATGCCGGACGGCACGAGCTACTGGGCCGTGCTCACCCACGCCGATCTGGTCCACGTCGCCCGCCACCCGGTCCTGTTCTCGGCGTCCGAGGGTGGCGTCGTGCTCGAGGACCTCGCGCCCGACCAGCTCGAGATGATGCGCAACATGTTGTTGGCGATGGACCCGCCGCGGCACGTCGACTACCGCAAGAACATCTCGCCCGCGTTCAAGGTGCGGGTCATCAACCGGCTCGAGACGCGCGTGCGCGAGATCTGCCGGGAGATCCTGGCCGGCGTGCCCGCCGACGGCGACGTCGAGTTCGTCCACGACATCACGTCGAGCCTGCCGTCGCAGGTGGTCGGCGAGATGATGGGTCTCCCGCCCGAGGACTGGGCGCAGCTGAACGAGTGGGCGGAGCGCCAGACCAGCGGCCAGGACCCCGACATCAACCCCGACGGGTACAGCCCCGACAGCGGTGAGGTGAACCCGTCGGTCGACATGGCCATGTACGCGATCGGGTGGGCCGCGCGCCGGCGCGCCGAGCCTCGCCGCGACGACCTCACGTCGCTGATCCTCGAGGCCGAGGTCGACGGTCAGCCGATGACCGACATCGAGTTCGGGAGCTTCTTCGTGCAGCTGGTCACGGCCGGCAACGACACGACGAAGACCATGCTGTCGTCGGGCCTGCTCGCGCTGCTCCAGCACCCCGACCAGCTCCACGCCCTGCGGGAGGACCCGAGCCTGATCCCCGGCGCGATCGAGGAGATCCTGCGCTGGGCGAACCCGCTCCACTACTTCCGGCGCACGGCCTCCGAGGACACCGTCCTCCACGGCGTCCCGATCGCGGCGGGCGACAAGGTCGCGATGATGTACACGTCGGCCAACCGCGACGAGGCGGTGTTCGAGGATCCCCACCGCTTCGACGTCCGCCGGGATCCCAACCCCCACCTCTCGTTCGGGATCGCGGAGCACTTCTGCCTCGGTGCGCACCTCGCCCGCCTCGAGGGTCGGGTGTTCTTCGAGGAGCTGCTGGCGACCTTCCCGACGATCGAGCTCACCGGCGAGCCGGTCCGGGTGCGGTCGAACCTCAACAACGCCCTCAAGCGCCTGCCGGTCCACCTCGGCCGGTAGGGCCGGGCGGGCGGCGGCCCAACGTCGCACCAACACGGGCTCCCAGCGGTCGAGGCGGCGGCCGAACCTTCCGACACTCTCCGGGAAGCGAGGAGAGTCCACGATGCTCGAGCTCTGCCCGGCCGACCGGGCCCCGTCACCACGCGCCGACGTGCTCATCGTCGACGACGACCACCACGTCCGCCGGCTGTTCGCCCGAGTCCTCACCCGTGTGGGCTTCCGGGTCCGCGAAGCGGCCGACGGTGCGAGCGCACTCTCCGAGATCGGGCGCCACCCCACCGACGTCGTGGTGCTCGACGCGCGAATGCCCGTGCTGGACGGCATCGGCGTCGTGAGCAGCCTGCGCGCCACCCCCGCGACCCGCACGCTGCCGGTGATCATGGTGACGGCCGACTCCGACGTGCAGGAGCGCGTGCGCGGGCTCGAGGCCGGTGCCGACGACTACCTGACCAAGCCGGCCCACCCCGAGGAGCTGGTCGCGCGCGTGCGTGCGCTGCTGCGCGGCAAGGAGGCCTGGCGCGAGGCGCTGGACTCGATGCTGAACAGGCGGCTGGAGCTGGTCGAGCGTCTCGGCGAGCTCGACCGCGATGCCGGCACGCCCCTCGACGCGATCACCGCCGCGTGCTCGCTCCTCGCGACGCTCCCCGGCGTGGCCGCCGCGGGTGTCGTCGCCTTCGAGGACGGTGGCGCGCGCACGGTCGCCAGCGACGGCTTCCCCGCCGTCGCGTTGGGTGAGCCCGAGCAGCCGCTCGTGGCCACGCGGCTCCGCCGACGCGCGAAGGAAGGCCCGTGGATCGACGACCTCCAGCCGCGTCCGGCGCGGAGTCATGGCGCCGCGGTCGCGTACGCGCCGCTCACCTCCCACGGTCGCCTCGTCGGCGTCTTGGCGCTCGGCGCCGATCCTGCGCTCGCCACCGCAACCGGGCCGCACGTGGATCCGACCCTCGCGACCGCCATCGATGTCGCCCCCGTGCTCGCGAGCATGGTCAATGCCCTGCTCGCGTCGGCCGACGTCGTCGACCTCCGGCGCGTCATCGAGCGGACGATCGCCGAGCAGCGGTTCTCGGTCGTCGCCCAGCCGATCATCCGGCTCGCCGACGGTGTGACCGTCGGCTTCGAGGCACTGGCCCGCTTCGACGACCTCACCCCGCCGGACCAGCGCTTCGAGCAGGCCGCACGCGTGGGACTCGCCACGCAGCTCGAGCGCGCGGTGCTCGGTGCCGTCGCCGAGGCCTCGCCGTCGCTGCCCGCGGACTGCTTCCTCAGCGTGAACGTGTCGCCGACCGCGCTGCTCGACCCCGAGACCCGTGCGGTCCTTCGGCGCATCCAGGGACGCGCGCTCGTGGTGGAGCTGACCGAGCGCGAGCGCATCGACGACTACGACGCCATCCTCGCGGCGTACGCCGACATCCCGGCCGCCCGTCGCTGCGTCGACGACGCGGGCGCCGGGTACGCGAGCCTCCGCCACATCTGCGCGCTGCACCCGCACTTCATCAAGCTCGATCTGAGCTGGGTGCGCAACCTCGATCGCGATCCCGCGCGCCAAGCGCTGGTCGCCGGGCTCGTGCACTTCGCGGGGCTCACGGACGCCACCGTCATCGCCGAGGGCATCGAAGACGAGGCCGAGGCCACCGCAGTCGCCGCGCTCGGCGTCGACCTGGGCCAGGGGTTCTTGCTCGGCGAGCCGGCGGCGATGTCGCCCGAGCGCTACGGGTCGAGCCGGTAGCCCGCGCCGCGCACCGTGACCAGGCGGCCGGGCTTCGCCGGGTCGTCCTCGAGCTTGTGGCGCAGTCGGCGGATGTGCTCGGTCACGGTGTCGGGGTCCTGCCACTCGCTCGATGAGTCCCACACCGACGCGAGCAGCTGCTCGCGTGAGAACACGGTGCGGGGTGACGAGGCCAGGAACGCGAGCACGTCGAACTCTCGCGGGGTCAGGTCGATCCGCTCGCCGCGGAGGAACGCCTCGCGGGAGCCCGCGTCGACCGCGATCGCGCCGACTTCGAGGCGACCCTTCGGTGCCGGCGCCCGACGCCGGTCGGCGGCACGAACCCTGGCCGCGAGTTCGCGGGGGAGGAACGGCTTCACCACGTAGTCGTCGGCGCCGAGATCGAGCCCGAGCACCCGGTCCGACTCCGCCGCCCGTCCGGTGAGCAGGATGACGGGGACGTCGGTGGTCTCGCGCAGCCGACGGAGCACCTCGGTGCCGTCGAGGTCGGGCATCGTCAGGTCGAGCAGGACGACGGCCGGGCGGGCTCGGGCCACCAGCGCCAAGCCCTCTTCGCCCGTCCCCGCGTCGGCGACGTCGAAGTCCTCCCGCTCGAGGATCTGCCGGATCAGCTGCCGGATCGCCGGCTCGTCGTCGATCACGACGACCGTCCGCTTGGCCACGTCGTGCCCCCCTCACCCGGGCCCGTCGTCCGAGCTGCCGCTCGCCGTCCCCCTTCGGACCCGTGCAGCACGGTACCCCCGGTCGGGGACCGTCGTCCCGGGACGGCCTCAAGGCCCCCCGATCGCCGGTCGATCAAGGAGAGGATGAGCACGCCCGCCGCCGCCTGGTACGCCGACCCGTACGACGCCACGCGCGTCCGCTGGTGGAACGGCGCGGCCTGGACCACCGCCGTGCGCCCGCGGCCGCTCGGGACCGCCGACTCGCCGGATCTCGCCGCTCCCGCACCGGCGCCCACGCCCTCGGTCACGCCGTCGGTCGATCCGGCGTCCGCGCCCGCGGTGACGGCCGCGGTCGCGGCGCCCGCTGCGCCCGTCGTCACACCGCCGGTCGACACATCGAACCTCGCGCCGCTCCCGTCCACTGGGCCGGTGGGCGACTCGGTGGGCTCGTCGGGGCTGGGCGCCCCGTCGATCGGCGCGTCGCGGCTCCCACCACTCGTCGCGCCCTCGCCGGCACCGGTCGCCGAACCCCCCGCGCCGCTGCCGTCCGCGCGTCGGGAAGGCGGCGTTCGTCCCCTCTTCCTCGTGGCCGGGCTGCTCGCGTGCGTGCTGCTCATCGGCCTGATCGCATACGGCGCCGGCGTCATCGGCGGCGGGAGCTCCGCGTCGGGCGTCTCCACGCCCGGCAGCACCACGATCGAAGGCGACGGCTACTCGTTCGCGGTGCCCGACGACTGGGACGAGACCTCGGTGCCCGACGCGCTCCCGCGGGCCGTCTCCACGGTGGTCGACGGCCCCGACGACCTCGTCGCCTTCGTCATGCGCACCGACCAGAGCGCGGTGATGCCCGACGACCCCGACGTCCAGGCGCGCTTCCTCGACCTCATGGTGCAGACCGAACAGAGTGCGCTGAGCCAGGCGCAGGTGCTCGGCTCGGTCCCGACGACGCTCGGCGGCGCGCCCGCGCAGCTCGTGACCATGCAAGGGGTCGACGCGTCAGGAGCGACCGAGCAGGCGTACGTCGTCGCGGCCGTGCACGACGGTCGGCTCTACATGCTCTTCCTCGGCGGTCCGGGCGAGAGCGCGTCGGCAGCCAAGGACGAGTTCGACCAGATGGCTGCTTCGTTCCGCTTCGACTGAGCGCGACGCCGGGTCAGCCCGGCGCCTGGTCGGGACCGGGATCGCCGCCCGTGGCAACCGTGGCGAGGCGGTCGAGGTAGTGCGACCAGCCGCCCGTGTGGTCGGCGATCGCGTCCTCGGGGAGGCCCGAGTGCACGAGCCGGACGAGCGTCTTGTCGCCGTCGGGCTCGAGGCTGATGGACACCGTCGTCGAGCCGGGCGGGATCGGGTGGCCCGGCTCGTCCCAGCCGAACGTGTAGACGACGCGCTCCATCGGGACGACCTCGACGTACTCGCCCGCGGCCTGGTGGCGACCGCCGCCGAGCGCGACGCGGTGGATCCCGCCGGGTCGGGGATCGATCTCGGCGTCGACGCCCTGCCACCTCGCGAGCTGCTCGGGGTCGGTGAGGAAGGGCCAGATCGTCTCCGGTCGGGCGTCGATCAGGATCTCTCGCTCGAGCTCAGCCATCGCTCTTCTCCTTGTCGCGTTCCGCGGATTCGGCGACGTCACGCAGACGCTCGAGGCCGCTGGTCCAGTAGTCGTCGAGGAAGTCGCGCAGCTTCTGCACCTCGTCCCTCCGCGCGCGGTACAGCCGGCGGGTGCCGTCGCGCCGCTCGCTCACCAGATCCGCGGCCTTGAGCACCCCGAGGTGCTGGGAGACCGCGGA
>CAZKTS010000025.1:0-2836 GCA_964555735.1 uncultured Bifidobacteriaceae bacterium | reverse complement strand
GGACATGCCCGGCCACTACTGGGGCCTGACCCTGCACGAGGACGTCGTCGAAGCCGGCCGCGACTGGGAGACGTTCTCGAGCCAGCGCGGCAGCGTGCACCTCACGGACCACCAGACCGACGAGGAGATGAGCGCCTACCGAACCATCATCGACACCGATCCGCCCGCGCACACACGTCTTCGTCGCGTCGTGAACCGCGGTTTCACGCCGCGAGCGGTCGCGGCCATCGAAGGCCATTACCGCACCGTTGCGGCGGGGATCATCGACGCCGCGATCGAGGACGGCGACGTCGACTTCGTCACCGCCATCGCCGCGGAGCTCCCGCTCGTCGCCATCGCCGAGCTCCTGGGCGTACCCGTCGACGACCGCCACCGGATCTTCGAGTGGACCAACCGGATGGTCGGTCGAACCGACCCCGAGTACGACCACGGGCCCGACGCCCCCACCGAGGCCGCCGCCGAGCTCTACGCCTACGCGAACGACCTCGCCGCCCAGCGCCGCGCCGAGCCGCGCGACGACATCATCACCAAGCTGATCACCGAGGTGGACGGCGACGCGCTCGGTGAGCACGAGTTCGAGCTGTTCGTGCTCGCTCTGTCGGTCGCCGGCAACGAGACCACCAGGAATGCGATCTCGCACGGCCTCCACGCCCTGCTCGAGCACCCCGACGAGATGGCCCGCCTCCGTGACGATCCGGCCGGCCGCATCAACACCGCGGTCGAAGAGATCGTGCGGTGGGCGACGCCGGTCATCCGCTTCCGCCGCACGACCCAGCACCCGATCGAGGTGCGCGGGGTCGAGATCCCCGAAGGCGAGCCGGTCGTCCTCTTCTACACGTCGGCCAACCGAGACGAGACGGTGTTCGACGATCCGATGCGGTTCGACATCACGCGCGACCCCAACCCGCAGGTGAGCTTCGGCGGGGGCGGTCCCCACTTCTGCCTGGGCGCGAACCTCGCGAGGCTCGAGATCAAGGTGATGTTCGAGGAGCTGCTGGCTCGCACCACGACGATCACGCCGGCCGGTCCGCCCGACCGCCTGCGGTCGAGCTTCATCAACGGCATCAAGCACCTGCCGGTCACGCTCACCCGCTGAACGCGCCTCAGTCGAAGCGGGCGACGACCCCGGCGAGGAGCTCTTCGCGCACGAGCGTTCGGACGGCCGCCGGATCGGTGAGGTCCCACCGTCCGGGGGCACCGATGAGCGACAGGATCATCCGCGCCAGGTGGTCGGCGGCCGCGCCGAGGTCGAGGCCCGGCACGAGGCGACCGGCGGCGGCCTCGTCGTCGAGGATCGGGCGCAGGTAGGCGGTGATGTAGCGCAGGACGCGGTGCTGCTCGACGGTCATGAGCGGCAGCAGGAGGTCGGGCTCCGACTCGAGCACCCGCTGCAGGACGTCGTGCTCGACCACCGAGCGGCGGGCGAAGGCGAGGCCCTGCTCGAGCCGGTGCTCGAGGTCGGGGGCGTCGGCCACCGCCTCGGCGAGTCGGGTGAAGAAGTGGTTCATCTCCCACCCGACCGTCGCCCGGAGGAGCTCGTCGCGCCCGCCCGGGAACAGGCGGTAGATCGTGGCGCGCGAGACGCCCGAAGCACGCGCGACGTCCTCGATGGTGGTCTTGGCCATCCCGTAGCGGCCGACGCAGTCGTAGGCCCCGGCGAGCACCCGCTCGCGGGGCTCGGCCACGGTCAGTGCCCCACGATCAGAGCTCGAGGAGCGCGTCGAGGCCGACGGTGAGGCCCGGACGCTCCCGCACGGCGCGAATGGCGAGCAGCACCCCCGGCATGAACGACGTGCGGTCGTACGAGTCGTGGCGGATGCTCAGCGACTGACCGGTGGTGCCGAGCAACACCTCCTGGTGGGCGACGAGGCCGCGCAGCCGCACCGAGTGCACGTGGATCCCGCCGGGCGCCACGCCACCGCGTGCACCGTCGACGACGGTCTGCTCGGTGGGATCGTCGGCCCAGGTGTCGGAGGCGTCCGCCATGCGCCGCGCGGTGAGCATGGCGGTGCCCGACGGTGCGTCGACCTTCTGGTCGTGGTGCAGCTCGATGATCTCCGCAGTCTCGAAGTACGGCGCGGCGATCTCGGCGAAGCGCATCATGAGGATGGCGCCGATGGCGAAGTTCGGCGCGATGACCGCGTTCGCACCGTTCGCCGCGAATCGCTCCCCGAGGACCGTGAGGTCGTCGTCGGAGAACCCGGTGGTGCCGACGACGGCGTGCACGCCATGGTCGGCGCACCACTCCAGGTTGCCCCGGGCGGCGTCGAGCACCGTGAAGTCGACGGCCACCTCGGCGCCCGCATCGGCGAGGGCGTCCGCGTGGCGGGCCACCTGCACCCGCGCGCCATCGATGCCGAGCTGGGTGAGATCGATGCCCGCGTGGTGTGGATCGACGGCGGCGACCAGCTCGAGCGCCGGGTCCCCGACGACCGCGGCGCACACCGTCGAGCCCATGCGGCCGCCCGCGCCGAAGACGCCGACCTTGATCCGCTGTGCAGCCACGACGGCAGGCTAGGCGTTGGGCGCCACGGGCTCCCGGGAAGATCCGTTCCCGGCGAACCGGTCCTCGGCGAACGGGCCGACCACGGCGAGCGTGCGCGCGTCACCGGCGACCACCCGCTCCACGACCCTCGCGACGTCGTCGGCACCGACCGCATCGACCTTTGCCACCAGGTCGTCGAGTGTCGGCACCTCCCCCAGGGTGAGCTCGCTCTGGCCGAGGCGGTGCATCCGGGAGCTCGAGCTCTCGAGCGAGAGGGCGAGCGAGCCCCGCAGGTGACCCTTGGCCGCATCGAGCTCTCGGTCCGAGACGCCGCCGTCGGCCACGAGCCGC
>CAZKTS010000024.1:0-6511 GCA_964555735.1 uncultured Bifidobacteriaceae bacterium | reverse complement strand
CCGCCGGGTGGACGACGGCGCGGCGATCTCGAACCGGGTCGCGCTCGGCACGGCCTGGGACCGCGCCTCGGCCGACGTCGCGCCCGGGACCGACGTGAACGGCTGGCTCGACCCGAACGTGCCCGTCGAGGCCGCCGACGTCCGTTTGGCCGCGACCACGGCGTGCGTGGCCACCGGTGCCGGCGCGCTCGATGCACCCGACATCGTCGCGACCCTCCGTCATCACGGCACCCGGCCCTGGGGGGCACCCGGCGCGCGCGACGGCGTCGAGCCACCACCGCCGCCCGACGCACCCGAGTGGAGCGGCTTCACCGTGTGCTGGCACCTGCGCGGCGTGCTCTCGACGACCGCTTCCGTGGTCGCCGACCTCCCGGCGGATCCCGCCTCGCCGATGCGCGTGTGGGCAGCGCTCGGCAGCCCGTGCGCGAGCGTGTTCGTACCCCTCACGGTCTCGCCCGACGGTCGGCCCGGCGCCCCTCGCGCGCTCGCCGACGCCGCCACGTGGAGACGGTTCGCGGCCCTGCGCGACCGCGTCGAGGCCGACGGCGCCGCCCTCGCGGAGGTCCGCGCCGTGCTCGCGCCGGTGGAGGACGCCCTGTGGGCCGCTCCCACCCCGCCGCCGTCGGACGAGGCCGAGGCGGCGCTCGACGCTGCTCTCACTCGCCTCGGCGTCTAGCGTCCGGGCGATGGTCATGGCCTTCAACCTCGCCGACCTCTGGGAGCGCGTCGCCGACACGGTGCCCGACGCCCAGTCGCTGGTCTGCGGCGACCGTCGACTCACGTTCGCCGAGGCCGACGAGCGGGCCACCCGGCTCGCACACGCGCTGGGCGAGCGCGGCGTCGGCCCCGGCGACCACGTCGCGCTCTACCTCTACAACGGCACCGAGTACATCGAGGGCATGCTCGCGGCCTTCAAGCTGCGGGCCGTCCCCGTCAACGTCAACTACCGCTACGTCGAGGACGAGCTGCGCTACCTCCTCGACAACGCCGACGCCAAGGCCATCGTGTTCCACCGGGAGTTCGCACCCAAGCTGGCGGCGATCCGGAGCGACCTCCCGCAGCTCGGCGCGTACCTCGTGGTCGAGGACGGCACCGATGCAGACATCAGCGCGGTCGAAGCCGTCGAGTACGAAGCCGCGCTCGCCGCCGCGTCACCCGAGCGCGACTTCGGGCCCCGCTCGGCCGACGACCTCTACATCCTCTACACCGGCGGCACCACCGGGATGCCCAAGGGCGTGCTGTGGCGGCACGAGGACATCTTCTTCGGGGCGATGGGCGGCGGCGGCATGGGCGTGCCGATCACGACGCCCGAGGAGATCGCCGAGCGGGCGCAGGGCGGCGGCACGATCTGCCTGCCCGCGTGCCCGTTCATGCACGGCACCGCGCACTGGATGGGCTTCTCGGCGCTCTTCACCGGTGGCTCGCTCATCATCGACGACCACCACCACATGGATCCCGCCCACATCTGGTCGCTCGTCGCGCGAGAGCACGTGACCTTCCTCGTCATCGTCGGCGACGCCATGGGTCGGCCGCTCGCCGAGGCCCTCGACGACCTCGACCCGTCGGTCGATCTCTCGCAGGGCTTCGTCCTGCTCTCCGGCGGCGCGATCCTCTCACCGTCGGTGAAGCGGGACCTCGCGGCCAAGCTCCCGAACGCGGTCGTGATCGACGGCATCGGGTCGTCGGAGACCGGCGGCCAGGGTCAGATGCCGGTGAGCAAGGACGGCGAGCCGCCGCCGTCGCAGCCGCGCTTCATGATGGATCCGAACACCACGGTCCTCGACGACGATCTCCACCAGGCCGCGGTGGGCGTCGTCGGGAAGCTCGCCCGCAAGGGGTGGATCCCGCTCGGCTACTACAAGGACCCGGTGAAGAGCGCGGCCACGTTCCCGGAGGTGGACGGCGTGCGCTGGTCGGTGCCCGGCGACCACGCCCGGCTCGAAGAGGACGGCACGATCACCGTCCTCGGGCGCGGCTCGGTGTCCATCAACACCGGCGGCGAGAAGGTCTATCCGGAGGAGGTGGAGGGCGCGCTCAAGGCCCACGACGAGGTGTTCGACGCGGTCGTGGTCGGCGTGCCGGACGAGCGCTGGGGCGAGCGGGTCGTCGCGGTCGTGCAGCCGCGCGGCGACGCCCACCCCACCCTCGAAGCGCTCGAGGCGCACGCGCGCAGCCACATCGCCGGCTACAAGGTGCCACGGGCGATCGTCGAGGTGGACCAGATCGTCCGGTCGCCGTCGGGCAAGCCCGACTACCGCTGGGCGAAGGCAACTGCGATGCGCGAGCTCGGTCTCACCCCGCCGTCCGGGTAGCCGTCTCACCGCGCGCGACGTGCTCGCGCGCGTGCGCGATCGCATCGTCGAGGGAGACGAAGAGGTGGCGTTCGTGGGCGAGCGCGCGGATCGCGCCCACGGCCTCCAGGGCCTGCAGATGCTCCGGGCGCGGGCCCTTGATCAGCACGGTCACGTGTCGCGCCTCGAGCTCGTGGATGATCTCCGCGAGGGCTTGCGCCCCGGTCGCGTCGAGCACCTGGATCTCGGGCATGCGCAAGATCACCACCCGCACGTCGGTGACGGCCGTGAGCTCGGTGAGGAAGCGTTGCGCCGCCCCGAAGAAGAGCGCGCCGTCGAGGCGGTACATGAGGATGTGCTCGTCGAGCAGCGACGCCTCGCGGTCGGCGTCGACCTCCCCGGCCGGCGTCACCTCTTCTTGGCGCACCGTCGCGTTCCGGGCGACGCTCCGCAGCGCCAGGAGCGCGGCAACCGCGATTCCGATCTCCACCGCCACGATGAGGTCGAAGGCCACGGTCGCGACGGCGGTGAGCACGAGCACGGCGGCATCGCCACGGGTCGCGCGAAGGACCGCTCGGACGTTGTGGATCTCGACCATCCGCACGGCGGTCACCATCAGGACGCCCGCCAGCGCCGCGAGCGGGATCGTCGAGACCACACCCTCTCCGACGAGCACGACGCCGAGCAGCACCACGGAGTGGACGATGGCGGACAGCCTGGTGCGGGCCCCGGCACGAACGTTGACCGCCGTGCGTGCGATCGCGCCCGTCGCCGGCATGCCGCCGAACAGCGGTGACGCGATGTTCGCAAGACCCTGCCCGAAGAGCTCGCGTCCGGGATCGTGACGGGACGCGTCGCCCATCCCGTCGGCCACACGCGCCGACAGGAGGCTCTCCATCCCGGCCAGCAGCGCCACCGCGCCGGCCGCGCCGAGCAGCTCCTTGACCATCCCTGCGTCCAGCGACGGGAGCGCGGGAGACGGGAGCGCACCCGGAAGGGCCCCGATCCGGGCGACATCCAGTCGCAGCAGCTCGGCGACCACGGTGGCCACCACGACCGCGATGAGCGAGCTGGGCGCACTGCGGTGCAGGCGCGGGACGAGCAGCATCGTGGCCACGACGAGCACCACGATGCCGATGGCCGCAGGCTCCGCGGCCCCGAATGCGTCGCCGACGGCTCGCGCCGCAACCGCGGCGGCGTTCTCGCCCTCCGGTTTCGGCACGCCGAGCGCGTTCGGAACCTGTTGGAGGAAGATGATGACCGCGATCCCGACCGTGAACCCCTCCACGACAGGCCAGGGGATGTACGCGAGGAACCGGCCGAGCCCGACGAATGCGGCGACGACGAGCAGCGCGCCCGCCATGAGGCCGACGACGTAGACCGCGTTCGCGCCGTGCTCGGCGACGATCGGCACGAGCACGACGGTCATCGCGCCGGTGGGTCCGGAGACCTGCACGTTGGAACCGCCGAACACCGCCGCGACGAGGCCGGCGATGATCGCGGTGGTGAGCCCCGCCGCGGCCCCAAGGCCGGTGGTGATCCCGAACGCGAGGGCGAGCGGGAGCGCGACGACGCCCACCGTGGCACCGGCGACGAGGTCGTGTCGCCACGACCGTGACACACCGGCGTAGTCGGCGCGGCGCGGCAGCATCCGGGTGATGCCCCGGGAAGCGGCCGCCAGCGTGTCGCGCGGGCTCACCGGGTGGCGGCGCGCAGATCGGCGAGGAGGTCCTGCGACTCGGCGAGCGAGTTCACGAGCACTCGCTTCGCAGCCGCGAGGACCTTCACCAGCTCCTGATCCCGGATCGCGTAGATCACCGACGAGCCGTCCTTGCGGGTGCTCACCAGGCCCGCCCGACGGAGCACCGCAAGCTGCTGGGAGAGGTTCGGCGCCTCGACCCCGACGAGCGGCTGGAGGTCCCGCACCGCGCACTCACCGTCGGACAGCACCTCGAGGATCCGGATGCGCGTCGGGTGCGCGAGGGCCTTGAACAGCTCGGCCTTGATCTCCGAGATCGGTCGACTGGTGGCCACCGAAGACCGGCGGGTCATGCTGCCTCCGCGTGCTGCATTGCGCTTTCCGAATTGCAGTTTCCTGCAACTTCGCAGGCCCAGGGTACGGGCGGCGGACGGCGGCGAGCGAATCGGCGGATACCCTCCCGCGATGGCCACGCGCGCATGAACCGGCTCCCATGAACCGGCGCCCATGAACCGGCTCGCCGACGAGACGAGCCCGTACCTCCGCCAGCACGCCGACAACCCGGTCGACTGGTACCCGTGGGGTGACGAAGCGTTTGCCGCGGCGCGCGAGCGCGACGTCCCGATCCTGCTCTCGGTCGGCTACTCCTCGTGCCACTGGTGCCACGTGATGGCGCACGAGTCGTTCGAGGACGACGAGGTCGCGGCAGTCATGAACCGCTCGTTCGTGAACGTGAAGGTCGACCGCGAGGAGCGGCCCGACGTCGACGCGATCTACATGCAGGCCGTCCAGGCGCTCACCGGCCAGGGCGGCTGGCCGATGACGGTGTTCCTCGCGCCCGACGGTCGGCCGTTCTTCGGCGGCACGTACTTCCCCAAGGCCGACCGCCAGGGGATGCCCGGGTTCCTGCGGGTGATGGCGGCGATCGACGACGCGTGGAAGGGGCGTCGGGGCGAGCTCCTCGACAACGCCGACCAGCTGCGCACGCTCATCGAGCGCAGCACCCGGCTCGGCGGCGACGAACCGGACGGCGCACCCACCATGGCGGTGCTCGACGACGCGATCGACGGCTTGCGCACGCAGTTCGACCCGCGGTTCGGCGGCTTCGGCCGCGCCCCGAAGTTCCCGCAGGCGATGACGCTCGACCTCGTGCTGCGCCACGTGGCGCGCACGCCCGACGACACCGACGCGCTGGAGATGGTCACGGTCAGCCTCGACGCCATGGCGGCGGGCGGGATGTACGACCAGGTGGGCGGCGGCTTCCACCGCTACTCGGTCGACGACTACTGGCTCGTCCCCCACTTCGAGAAGATGCTCTACGACCAGGCGCTGCTCACGAGCGCGTACGTGCACGGCTGGCTCGTGACCGGGGAGCCGCGCTACCAGCGGATCATCGAGGACACGATCGACTACGTGCTGCGCGACCTGCGCCACGCCGACGGCGGCTTCTTCTCGGCCGAGGACGCCGACTCCGAGGGCGTCGAGGGCAAGTTCTACTGCTGGGACCTCGAGGAGCTCACCGACGTCTGCGGCGACGACGCCCCGGAGGTCGTCCGCTACTTCGGCGTCACGAGCAACGGCAACTTCGTCGACCCGCACACGCAGTTCCGCGGCAACATCCTCCACGCGGTCGACCGCACCGAGGACCGACCCGACGGCGTGCGCCGGGCGATCCCGAAGCTGTTCGAGGCGCGCGAGGCCCGGGTGCGGCCGGGGCTCGACGACAAGGTCCTGCTCGGGTGGAACGCGCTGTTCCTGCGCGCGCTCACCGAGGCGGCGGCGGTGTTCGAGCGCGACGACTGGATGGACGCGGCCCGCACCAACGCGCGCTTCCTGCTGCGCGAGCTGCGCCGCGACGACGGCCGGCTCCTGCGCTCCTGGCAGGACGGCCGCGCGCACCTGCTCGCGTACGCCGAGGACCACGCCGCGCTCCTCGAGGCGCTGCTCACACTCGCCGAGCTCGACGACGTGGCGTGGCTCGCCGAGGCGCGGGTGGTCGCCGACGACCTCGTCCGCCTGTTCGCCGACGACGAGCGCGGCGGCGTGTTCACGACCGGCACCGACGCCGAGGCCCTGATCGTGCGACCCAAGGACGTCCAGGACAACGCGACGCCGTCGGAGAACTCGCTGGCGTGCAGTGCGCTGCTGCGCTTCTCGGCACTGACCGGTGAGCCGGCCTGGGCCGAGCGGGCCGAGCGGTGGCTGCGGGCGATGGCCGGCATCGTCGGCGAGCACCCGACCGCGTTCGCCTACCTGCTCGGGGCGCTCGACCGCTGGCTGGCACCACCCAAGGAGATCGCGATCGTCGGTGACCCGACCGACCCGCGCACCCGAGCCCTGCGCTCCGTGGTCGTGGGACGGCTGCTGCCGTCGGCGGTCACGCTGACCGCGGCGGAGGGCGTCGGCGCCGAGCTGTCACCCCTGCTGGCCGACCGTCCGCTCGTCGACGGCGCGCCGGCCGCGTACGTGTGCGAGCACTACGCGTGTCAGCGCCCGGTCACGACCCCGGAAGACCTCGCCG
>CAZKTS010000023.1:0-6326 GCA_964555735.1 uncultured Bifidobacteriaceae bacterium | reverse complement strand
CATGTCGGCGATGTTGATCCCCGACGCGCCGAGGATGGAGCCGACCGCGCCGATCATCCCCGGCGTGTCGGTGTTGCGGACCACGAGCATGTGGCTCGACGGCGGGACGTCGACGCTGTGCTCGTCGATCCCCACGATGCGTGGCTTGGCGCGCTTGCCGAACAGCGTCCCGGCGACGTGCACGTCCCGGCCGTCGACTCGGCCGCGCAACGACACCAGGTTGACGTAGTCGAGCGCGGACGAGGACGTCGTCTCGCGAACGCTGAGCCCGCGCGACTCCGCGAGCTGTGGCGCGTTCACGAACGAGACCGGCTCGTCGACGACGCCCGCGAGCACGCCCTTGAGCGCAGCCAGGGTCAGGACCCGGCAGTCGTAGTCGCCGATCTCGCCTTCGTAGACGACCTCGATGGAATCGACCGCGCCACCCGCCAGAGCGGTGAAGAGCTGCCCCAACCGCTCGACCAACGGCAGGAACGGCTGCACGGTCGCGCTCGCCTCGGTCGCGTTCACGTTGACCGCGTAGGGCACGAACTCGCCGCGCAGCGCGAGCACCACCTGCTCGGCGATCGTGATCCCGGCCTTGTCCTGCGCCTCGGCCGTCGAGGCACCGAGGTGCGGCGTCACGACGACGGCGTCGAGGTCGAAGAGCGGCGACTCGGTGGTCGGCTCGGCGGCGAACACGTCGAGTGCGGCGCCGGCGATCTTGCCGTCGCGCACCGCGTCCGCCAGGGCCGCCTCGTCGATGATCCCGCCCCTGGCGGTGTTCACGATGCGCAGCGTCGGCTTGGCGTGGGCGAGCAGCTCGGCGTCGACGAGACCCATCGTCTCGGGCGTCTTCGGCAGGTGGATGGTGAGGAAGTCGGCCTGGCGCACCAGGTCCTCGAGCGCCGGGACGAGCTGCACGCCGAGCTGTCGGGCGCGCTCCGCGCTCACGAAGGGGTCGAACGCGAGCAGCTGCATCCCGAACGCCAACGCGCGCTGGGCCACGAGGACGCCGACGCGACCGAGGCCGACGATCCCGAGCGTCTTGCCGTGCAGCTCGACGCCCTCCCATCGGGAGCGGTTCCACGCGCCGGCCTTCAGGTCGCGGTCGGCTTGCGGGATGTTGCGGGCCTGTGCGAGCAGCAGTGCCACCGCATGCTCCGCCGCCGACAGGACGTTCGACTGCGGTGCGTTGACGACCATGACGCCCCGCTTGGTGGCGCTCTCGACGTCGACGTTGTCGAGGCCGATGCCCGCCCGGCCGACGACGACAAGGTCGGTGCCGGCTTCGAGCACCTCGTCGGTCACCTGCGTGGCGCTGCGGATCACCAGGGCGCTCGCACCCCGCACCGCCTCGAGCAGCTCGTCGGGGGTGAGCCCGGTGCGCTCGTCGACGTCGAGGCCCGCGGCGCGCATCGCGTCGATGCCGCGCGGGGCGAGACGTTCGGCGATCAGGACCCGGGCGGCCACGAGTCGAGGGTACCCGCCGAGGTGCCCGTGGCCCGGTTCGTTCCGCTCAGACGCGCTCGTACGCGGCCTGAGCCAGCGCGGTGAGGCCCGGGATCGGGTCGGCCGGGGCGTTGGGACCGAAGAACAGCCCCTGGACGTAGAAGAGCGTCGAGCCCTTCAGCACCCACACCACGTCGCCGGAGACGAAGGCCTTCTTGCCGAGGCCCGTGACCGAGACGGCGTCGTCGGAGAGCTGCTTCGCGTTCGCGTAGCCGGCCTTCGCGTCGGCACCGCGCTGGAGGAAGATCGCGACGGCCTTCGAGCCGTCGGTGCCGATGTCGTACTTGCACGTCGACGCACCGGGCGGGCCGGCTGGCTTCTCACCCTTGACGACCTCGGCGCCGGGGAACTGGGCGGCGATCTCGGCCGGCTTCACGAGCGCACATGCCTTCTTCACCGGTGCGGCGCCGGCGCTCGACACGAGCGCGGCGCCGAGGACCGTCGCAACGACCACCACGGTCACCGACCGGCGGCATGCCCGCATCACGAGAGCAGCTTCCCGATCCGCTCGATCCCCTCGACGAGGTCGTCGTCGCCGAGGGCGAAGGACAGCCGCGCGTAGCCCGGTGCGCCGAACGCTTCGCCCGGGACGAACGCGACCTTGACCTCGTCGAGCACGAGCTCCGCGAGCTCGACGGTCGTGGTGGGGACCCGTCCGCCCAGATCCCGTCCGAGGACCCCCTCGAACGACGGGAAGCAGTAGAACGCGCCCTCGGGCTCCATGCAGGTGACGCCCGGGATCGCCGAGAGCATCCCGTGCATCGTCCGCCCGCGTCGCTCGAAGGCGGTCCGCATCTCGGCGACCGCCGACAGGTCGCCCGTGACCGCGGCGAGCGCGGCGCGCTGGGAGACGTTGGCGACGTTGGACGTCGCGTGCGACTGCAGGTTGAGTGCGGCGGAGGTGATGTCGAGTGGGGCGATCATCCAGCCGACCCGCCAGCCGGTCATCGCGTAGGTCTTCGCGACGCCGTTGACGACGATGCAGGTGTCCGCGAGCTCCGGCACGAGCGCGGGCATCGACGAGAACGTGTGGGCGCCGAACGTGAGGTGCTCGTAGATCTCGTCGGTGACCACCCAGATCCCTCGCTCGACGGCCCACCGCCCGATCGCCTCGGTCTCGGCCGGCGTGTACACCGCGCCGGTGGGGTTGCTCGGCGAGACGAAGAGCAACGCCTTCGTCTGCTCGGTGACCGCGGCGTCGAGCTGCTCCACCGTGACGCGGAAGCCCGAGGCCTCGGTGGTCGGGAGCACGACGGGCACACCGTCGGCGAGCGCGATCGACTCGGGATAGGTGGTCCAGTACGGCGCCGGCAGCAGCACTTCGTCGCCGGGGTCGAGCAGTGCCTGGAACGCGTTGTAGACGGCCTGCTTGCCGCCGTTGGTGACGAGCACCTGCGCGGCCTCGCACTCGTACCCCGAGTCGCGCATCGTCTTGTCGGCGATCGCGCTCCGGAGCGCGGGAAGGCCTGCCGCGGGCGTGTAACGGTGGTTGACCGGGTCCTGACACGCGGCGACGGCAGCCTCGACGATCGGTGCGGGCGTCGGGAAGTCCGGTTCGCCGGCACCGAAGCCGATGACCTGCTCGCCTGCCGCCTGCAGCGCCTTCGCCCGGGCATCGACCGCGAGGGTCGCAGACTCCGAGATCGCGCCGACCTTGCGTGAGACGCGGATGCGCTCCGAGACGCGGGCCATGGAGGTGAGGCTACCTGTGGACCCCGTCGGGCCCGAAGTCGATTGGCCGCGCCGTGGTCAGGCGGAGACGGACTCCGAGGCGGGATCCCAGGACTTGAGGTCGGTGAGGCGCGGGTCGTTCGAGAACACCTCGACGATCGGGAGCTTCAGCCCGAGGCGCCGCTGCACGACGCGGATCGCGTTCTCCTCGTTCCAGAGCATCAGCGTGACCGCGACGCCGTCCTCCCCGGCGCGGGCGGTGCGGCCCGAGCGGTGGAGGTAGGTCTTGTCGTCGTCGGCCGGGTCGTAGTGGATGACGATGTCGACGCCGTCGACGTGGATGCCGCGGGCGGCGACGTCGGTGGCCACGAGCACGGGCACCTTGCCGGACGTGAAGTCGGCCAGCGCCCGCTCGCGCTGGCCCTGGCTCAGGTCGCCGTGGATCGCGGCGGCGCGCACGCCTTCGCGCTTGAGCTTCGAGACCGTGCGGTCCGCAGCACGCGTGGTGTTGCAGAACATGAGGGTGCGGTCGGCCCCCGATGCGATGGCGGCGGCGACCTTCACCTTGTCCATCTCGTGCACGAAGAAGAAGCGGTGCTCCATCTCTTCGACCGTCGGCTCGTCCGACAAGACCTCGTGGAACACCGGGTCCTTCATGTAGCGGTTGACGAGCGCCTTCACCGCGCCGTCGAGCGTCGCGGAGAACAACATGGTCTGGTGCTCACCCTCCATGCGGAAGAGGATCTTCTGCACCTGGGGCATGAAGCCCATGTCGGCCATGCGGTCAGCCTCGTCCAGCACGAGGACCTCCACCGCCGCGAAGGACACCTCCTTGCGCTCCATGAGGTCGATGAGGCGGCCCGGCGTGCCGACGATGATGTCGACGCCCTTCGCCAGGGCCTCGAGCTGGGGCTCGAAGCCGACGCCGCCGTACACCGCGTGCACGCTGCGACCCGTGCTTCGGGCCAGCGGCGCGATGGCCTTGGAGACCTGCGTCGCGAGCTCGCGCGTGGGCACGAGGATGAGGCCGGTGGGACGGCGGGGCTCCGCCTTGCTCACCCGGTCGAGCAGGGGCAGGCCGAACGCGAGCGTCTTGCCCGATCCGGTCTTCGCCTTGCCGCAGATGTCGTGGCCGGCGAGCGCGTCCTGGATGGTGAGGGTCTGGATCGCGAATGGGGCTTC
The DNA here is from genome assembly GCA_964555735.1 of uncultured Bifidobacteriaceae bacterium. Taxonomy (GTDB): domain Bacteria; phylum Actinomycetota; class Acidimicrobiia; order IMCC26256; family PALSA-555; genus CAZKTS01. Next base: position 1,982 of record CAZKTS010000023.1, on the reverse strand, counting down.
GATGGACTCGGCGCGCAGCGCTGCGACGAGGGGCGCAGAGACGCCCAACGCCTCGAAGGTCGTGGTCACGGGGAAGAGCTCGCTTTCTGCAACGGATGCGATGGGACCGAGTCGTCCTCGACGTGGCCCGGGCACTCCGGAGAAAGCTGAGAACGACCTGCAGGCACCGGCGGTGCCCACTGGAAGTACAAGCCTACTCGGCTCCGACCGGCTCCGGGGTCACCGTGACCGCGATCCGCGTCGCCGCACCACGACCGCTGCCGGGACCGCGAGCAGCGCGGCGATCACGGCGACCCGCCACCAAGACGGCCCTTCGTCACCGTGGTCGAACTCGCAGACCGCGCCAGGCGGGAACCACGACCAATGGCTGTCCGCGTAGACCGAGTCCTGTCCTTGCACCGGGCAGCTCAGGTCGTGCGGTCCGACCTGCGAGTTCTCGAAGGCGAGCAGCGAGATGAACGCAAACACCGCCAGCACCCACACCGTGCCCGCAAGGATGCCGAACACGATCCGCGGCTGGGAGTGTGGCTCCACTTCCGCGGCGCGCGGCACGACCTACGCGCCAGCGCGCTTCTTGGCGGGCGACGTCTTCGCTGTCTTCTTCGTGGCCTTCTTCGCCGCGGCCTTGGCGGGTGCCGCCTTCGCCTTGGCCTTCTGCGACCGCTTCCACTCGCGGACCTGCTCGAGCGACTCGGGCGAGTCGACGTCGGCGACCGAGCGAGGGACCTCGTCGGAGAAGGGCGCCGCGGCCTGTTCCCACCCCGAGGGGCGCACGTCGAAGCGCTTGGCGAGCAGGGCCATGAAGATCTTCGCCTTGTCGACACCGAAGCCCGGGAGCGCGACCAGACGGGCGTAGAGCTCGTCGCCGGTCGCGGCGTCCGACCACACCCGCTCGGCGTCGCCGCCGTAGTCGTCGACGAGGGCCTGGCACAGCGCCTGGGTGCGCTTGCCCATCGAGCCAGGGAAGCGGTGGAGGGCGGGTTTGGCCGTGAACGCGGCGACGAACTCCTCTTCGGGCATCGCAGCGATCGCAGCGGCGTCGAGACCACCGAGCCGGTCACGCAGGTTGCGCGGGCCGAGGAACGCCCACTCCATGGGCACCTGCTGGTCGAGGAGCATGCCGATCATGAGGGCGAGCGGATCCGACGCGAGGAACGCATCGGCTTCGGCATCGCCGGTGATCGGCAGACGGGCGGAGCTCGGGGTCGCGGGCATCGCCCGGAGGTTACGCGTACCCTCGCGGTCATGCCGACGCTGCATCACGTGAACCTGACCGTCCCGGAGATGGTCGACGACGTGCCGGGCACCGACGCCGAGGCCGGGTGGCTCGAGATGCTCGGGTACCGACCCGTTCCGCCCGGGCCGGACATCGCGGCCATGACGGAGGTGTTCTGGTTCGAGGCCGACGACGGCACGCAGGTCCACCTCACGCCCGACGCGTCCCACACGGCGTCGGCGCGAGCGCACACCGCGATCCGGGTCGACGACGCGCTCGACGACACCGTCGCCCGGCTCGAGGCCGCGGGGTACGAGAGCTTCTGCGTGGAGTTCGATGGCGACCGGCACGTCTTCGCCAACGATCCGGCCGGCAACCTCTGGGAGCTCATCGGTAGGTAAGCCCGGCGCCAGAGGCGAGGATCAGCGGCGGACGTACCGTCCGCCGCCCGAGCCGTGGCCCGAGCGGCCCGGCGCGGCGCACGCGCCGCGCCAAGAGCGGAAGGGGAGCGCTCGTTTCAACCTGAGACGCCTCTCAGGGTTCGCCCATCGCGGACCCAGGCCACCGTGCACAATCGACGCATGCGCGTGCTGGTGGTGGAAGACGAAGTGCACCTGGCCGAGGCGATCACCGAAGGGCTGACCGCCGAGGGGTTCGACGTCGATGCGGTGCACGACGGCATGGACGGCTTGTGGCGTGCCCGTGAAGGCTCGTACGACGCGATCGTCCTCGACGTGCTCCTGCCCGGCATGAACGGGTACCGGGT
>CAZKTS010000022.1:0-4027 GCA_964555735.1 uncultured Bifidobacteriaceae bacterium | reverse complement strand
ACCCACCGCCACGTTCGGCTCGGGCTGCACCGTGCACGTCGCGGCGTCGTACGGGATCGGGAGCGAGCACCCGACGCCGTCGGCGATCGGCTCCTCGACCGGCGTGCCGGTCGCGACACCGAGCAGGGCGTCCACCTTCTGTTGGTCGACGAGGTCGCATCCCGCCTTCGGGAGCGGCTTGGCGGCCGCCGCCGGGGCGACGGATGCCAGCGTCAGGGCCAGTGCGGCCGCGAGGGCGACCAGGAGCGAACGGGCGTGCCGTGCCATCGTGACTCCTCGAGTTCCGCCCACCCCGCCGGGCACCGTAGCGCGCCGCGCGCTCGCCGTGCGCGGTCGTCGTGGTGTCATCGAGCCGTCACCGACGGCCGCCGCGAACGACTGCCGTTGGTAGCGTCGCTTCGCCATGACGTCGCCGAGCACGCGTGCGCAGTCGAGCCGCGTGCTCGTGGCCATGACGCTGGCCAACGCGATGATCCTCGTGGATCAGACCGCGGTGCCGCTCACGCTGCCGGACGTCATGGCGCAGTTCCACATCGGCTCGCAGTTCGCGCAGTGGATGCTCACCGCGAGCCTCCTGCCGATGGCCGGCCTGCTCGTCTTCGGTGGGCGGCTCGGCGACCTCCTCGGGCGGCGGACGGTGTTCCTCACCGGGGCGATCATGTTCGCGACAGCGTCCGCGATCGGTGGCCTCGCGCCTGCGTACTGGATCGTCCTCGTGTGCCGCGTCGTGCAAGGTGCGGGGGGTGCGCTGATGCTCCCCGCCTCCGTCGCGCTGCTCAGCGCCGCCACGCCGCGCGCCGATCGCGGCCGCGCGCTCGGCACGATGGGCGGCATCGCCGCGATCGCCGGCGCCCTCGGTCCCACCGTCGGCGGTCTGCTCACCACCGCGATCTCCTGGCGGGCGGTGCTCCTGATCAACGCGCCCCTCGCCGTCGTGACCGTCATCCTCACCCTGCGCTCGGTCCCCCAGGACCAGCCGCACGAGGAGCGCGAGCGCCTCGACCTGCCGGGCACCGTGCTGCTCTGCCTCGCGCTCGTCGGGCTCGTCTTCGGGCTGTCGGCCAGCCAGAGCTCGAGCTGGGACGACCCGGCCGTCGTCGCCTCACTCACGACGTCGGTGGTCGCGACCGCCCTGTTCGTGCTCCGCGAGCTGCGCGCCCGCAGCCCGCTGCTGAGCCTCTCGCTCCTCCGCACCCACCGGAACTACCTCGGCGCGACACTCAGCCAGGGCCTCGCGGGCATCGCCGAGATGGGGCTCGCCGTCCTCTTCCCCCTCCTCCTGATCCTCAACCTGGAGATGACGCCGCTCGAGGCCGGGGTCGCGCTGATCCCGACGACCGTCCCGATGGTGCTGCTCGCGACGTTCGCGGGCCGGTGGTACGACCGCCGCGGCGGCCGGCCACCGCTGTTCGTCGGGTTCCTCATCCTTGCGCTCGCCGGCGTGACCCTCGCGTGGGGCGCCGGCGAGAACGAGTACCTCGCGCTGCTCCCGGGCCTGCTGCTCTACGGGATCGGGCTCGCGCTGGTGCTCACCGTGAACGACCCCGTCAGCCTCGACACGGTCCCCGACGCCGACCAGGGCCAGGCGTCGGGCGTGTCGGCGACCGCCGAGCAGGCCGGCGGTGCCGTCGGCATCGCCGCGCTCTACGCGCTGTTCCACAGCACCTACGTGAGCCGCCTGCACGAGCTGATCGACGCCAGCCCGCTCAAGGACCTGACGGCCGCGCAGTACGGAGCACTCCGCCGCTCCCTGGTTGCGGCGGAAGCCACCGGGCTCCGCCCGTCGCACTTCCACCGGCTCGAGGCGTACCTCTTCCCCGCGCAGACCGCGGCAAGCGACGGCTACTCGGCCGCGTTCCTCGCGACGGCCGTCGTGGCGCTCGTCGGCGCCGCGCTCGTGGCGTGGCTCGTGCGCAAGCCGCCCACGCCCGCCGACTGACTCAATCGGCCGTCTCGCTCGTCTCGGCTTCCGCCGCCTTGGCCGCGCGCTCCACCTCGGCGGCGTCGCGCGCGGCCTCGAGCTGGGGCCAGAGCGCGTCGACCTGCGCCTCGAGGTGAGCGAGGTCGCCACCGTTGTCGACGATGTGCGTGGCGATCTCGCGCCGCTGCTCGTCGGTGGCCTGCGCTGCCATGCGCGCCTCGGCGTCGGCGCGCGGCACGCCGCGGCCTTCGAGCCGCTCGAGGCGCAGCTCGCGCGGCGCCTCGACGACGATCACCACCGGGTAGCCCCGCGCCTGCGCGGCGGGTGACTCCGCGAGCAGCGGGACGTCGCAGATCACGATCGAACCCTCGGGCGCAGCCTGCATGCGCTCGAGGAACCGCTGGTTGATCGCCGGGTGCGTGATCCCCTCGAGCGCCTTGCGCGACTCCTCGTCGGCGAACGCGACCTTGCCGAGTGCCGGACGGTCGAGGGTGCCGTCGGCCGCGAGGATGCCGTCGCCGAACCGCTCGACCAGCGCGGTGAGCGCAGGCGTCCCCGGCTCCACCACCTCCCGGGCGATGAGGTCGGCGTCGACGACCCACGCCCCCCTCGCCTCGAGCAGCCGGGCGACCGTCGACTTCCCGGACCCGATGCCGCCCGTCAGTCCCACCATGAGTGCCACGGGCCGGATCGTAGAGGCGGCGGCCGAAGGTAAAGGTTTTCCGGCGGACTCAAGGAACTGCGCTTAACCGGCCGATAACCCAATCGGTCCGGTCACTGGGCGCCGGGCACGAGAAACCCGAAAGGGGCACCATGAACCTCTTCGTGCTGAAGACTTGGCTCCAGGCCAAGTTCACGAAGGACGAGCAGGGCGCCAACCTGGTGGAGTACATCCTCCTCGTGGCCCTGATCGCACTGGCCGTGATCGCTGCTGTCGTCTTCCTCCGTGGTGAGGTCAGCGACAAGTTCAACGAGACCGGTTCGAAGCTGAGCCAGAACGGCAACGGCTAGTCCCTTCCCGACCCTGTCGAAAGGGGATCAACCGTGAACCTGTTCGTGCTCAAGACCTGGCTCCAAGCGAAGTTCACCAAGGACGAGCGAGGCGCCAACCTGGTGGAGTACATCCTCCTGGTTGCACTCATCGCCCTCGCCGTCATCGCGGCGGTGCTCTTCATGCGGGGTGAGGTCAGCGACAAGTTCAACGACGCCGGCAGCAAGGTGAGTGACGCGCCGAATCCCTGACCGGGGTCGTACACCAGAACACCGGAGCAGGCCGGGGGCCACCAGCCCCCGGCCTCTTCGCGTGCCGCGGTGGTCTCGTCGGGACTCGGTGCGTCAGGCCGCCGCCTGGTCGGGTGGGGCGCGGAGGCTCCAGCTGCCGTCGTCGTCGACGACGACCTCGTGCCCCTTGTCGTGGATGAGGTGGTGGTGGTCGGGGCAAGTGGCGCCCATGCCCTGGTAGGTCGTGAGGCCGCCGTCGGCGTAGCGGGTGACGTGGTGCCATTCGAGGTGGTCGGTGCGGTCACACCCACGGACCTTGCACCGCTGGTCGCGCTCTTGGAGGGCGATGCGCAAGGCCTTGGGGATGTGGCGGGTGGTCGAGACGACGGTCTGCACGTCGACGCCGTCGGTGATCACGAGCTCGAGGAGCCCGCCGCGCAGCACGTCGCGGGCGACCGAGACGTCGACGGGCCCGACGCCGGGGATCTCACACACCTCACCCGCCTCGGTGCGGCCCCGGAGGAGCGCAGTGAGGTCGACTCGGACGCGGGTGACGTCGTTGGTCCTCGACGGCTTGGGTGCTGAGGGGCCGGAGGAGCCAGTGGCGCCGGCGGTGCCGGCGCAGTCGGCCATCCGGAGCAGCGCGTCGAAGCGGTAGGCGTCGTGGTTGTCGCGGTCCCCCGCGGTGCGGCCCTCCGCGAACCGGGCACGTTCGAAGGGCTTGAGTGCCTTGAGGAGCCGCTCGACGTCGTCGGTCGGGCCCGAGAAGGAGCCGCGGGTGGCGGCACCGTCGACCCACGTACGCAGGTGGCGTTCGCGGTGCGCCTTCTCGCGGGCGCGCTTCATGTCGGTGGCCGCGGCCTCGGCGCGCTCGCGTTCCTCACG
>CAZKTS010000021.1:0-14437 GCA_964555735.1 uncultured Bifidobacteriaceae bacterium | reverse complement strand
GTCGAGCAGGAGCCGCACCTGCGAACGGCCCTCTTCGACGTGGTCGAGGGAGAGCACCGAGGGCCGGGCCGAGTACTGCATCGCGACGGTCGCGCAGTCCCCGCGGCTCAGCAGCTCGAGCGCACCCACCGCCGCGTAGTTGACGTAGCCGGTGCCGGTCGGCGACGCGACCATCAGCCACGACCGATCGAGCGCGTCCGTGCGGTCGAGCTCGTCGAGGACGAGCGCGACCCGTTCGGCCTCCGTGGGCGCGCTCTCGAGACCCACATACGTGCGGATGGGCGCGGCGACCGCGTCCTGCTCCATGACCGAGCGGATCGTCTCGGTCGACGTCACGGTCCACGCGAAGCGGCGACCCTGGCGCGACGTCGTCGAGAACGGCACCGCGCTCTCCAGGCTCCCCGACACGAGCGGGTTCGGCGGCGGGATGTCGAACGCGGCCTCGACGGCCTCCTCCTTTCGCTCGATCCCGGCCATCGCGCGCGCCGCGGCAACCCGTGCTGCCGCGCCCAGCGCGGCCAGGACGGCGACGTGACCCACGGGACGCCAGATCTCGGGCCGCCCGGGGAGGACCCGCGCTGCGGCGCGCGACAAGCCGTCGGCCAGCGCGCGCTCCGCGACGCCCATCATCGACATGCCCGCACTCACGCCGAGCCCGATCGCGAGTGCCTTCGCCGTCGTCACGTGCGACTCGTCGGGCGCGCGGTCGCCGTCGCGCCGCTCCGCCTGGCGGCGCCGGACCTCACCGAAGGCCGCGAGCGCGCCCGCCGCGGGGATGACCACACCGAACGCGGCGCGCGTGCGCCCCGCCCGCACCTGGTTCTCCTGCAGCGCACCGATGATCGAGCCGGTGACACCGGTGAGGGTCAGCCAGTACCCCGCGGTCCGGGTCGACGCACGGGGCAGCAGCTCGCCCTCGCGGCGCGCGAACCGGCGCTGGAGCGCGATGCCGGCGCCCGCGGCGGCGAGGTCGAGCGCGATCGTCGCTCGGCTCCACCGCGCCGGGTGCCGGGACGCCTGCGCGCTCCCGCCGACGCCGAGGGCGGCGAGCGCCTGGATCGACTCCTGGACCAACGACACCAGCGCCCGGTTCGACGCGACGCTCAGACCCGTGACGAGCGCCTGATCGACGGTCGAGCGCGGCATGAGCGTCCGCTGGAACGTCAGCGGCACGAACCCGAGCCCGGCGAGCGAGCCGGACTGGTCGGCGCGCCGAGAGAGTGCGTGCACGAATCGTGATGGTCGGCTCGCCCCCACACCCATGTCAGCGCCCCCTGATGGTCCCGGTCGTCATGGCCAGTAGGTCGGGTACTGCGTGGAGTCCACGATCCGGCCGCTGAACCCGTCGGCCCGCTGGGCGGCCAGGTACAGCACCGCGGGGACGACGGCCTCGGGCTCGCCCCAGCCCGTCCAGTCGTAGTCCTCGCCGAGCTCGGAGACCGCGTGGTCCGTCTTCACCGCGCCGGGCCGCAGCGCGTTCACGGCCACGTTCGCCTCGACGACCTCACCGGCGAGCGCCGAGCTGAAGCGCTCGAGCGCAGCCTTGGCCACCGAGTAGGTGAGGTAGCCGGGCGGCAGCCCGACGACGGCGGGGTCGGCGGCGCCGGAGGACACGTTGATGATGCTGCCACCCCCGGTCGCGGCCATCACCGGGACCGCCGCCTTGGCGGTGAGGAACAGGCTGCGCACGTTGATGCGCATCGACTCGTCCCACTGCTCGGGCGTGCTGTCGGCGAACGACGCGCGGGTCGGAGCCATCGCGTTGTTCACGAGCACGTCGAGGCGGCCGAAGTGCTCGACCGCGGCGTCGACGACGCCGGTGATGTCGGCCTCGACGCCGATGTCGCAGCGCACCGCGATCGCCTCGCCACCGGCGGCCGCGATGGCGTCGACCGTCTCGTTGATCGTGCCCGGCAGCGCATGCTCCGACGGCTGGGTGGTCCGGGCGGCGCACACCACGTGCATCCCGGCGGCGGCCATCCCGAGTGCGAGCCCGCGACCGATGCCCCGCGACGCGCCGGTGACGATCGCGACCTGACCGTCGAGCGACGGCGTGGACGTCACGCGCCGGGGGCGGTGACGATCTGCTCGATCCGCTCGAGCGTCTTCTCCATGTTCTTGCGCGTCTTCTTGCGGGCCGGGCGCACCATCGCCTTGACCTTCTCCTGTGAGATGTCCCAGGTCTCGCGCACCTTCGTGCCGCCCTCGACCGGCTCGAGGTCGTAGCGCCAGATGCGACCGCCGGCGACCCGCTTGCCGATCGGGGGGCGGCTCTGCCACGCGATGCAGCGGTTGTCGTCGAACGCCACGACAGTGCTGACCATCGAATAGGGGATGCCCATCTTCATCGACATGCCGAAGGTGTCGCCGAGCTTCACCCGCTGCGGCGTGTCCTTGGCGTCGCGGACGCTGCCCGAGCCGTCGATGTCCTTGTGGCGGCTCGGGTCGGCGAGCAGAGCGAAGATCTTCTCCGGCGGGGCCGGGATCACCCGCTCCACGCTCTCGGTGTCCTCGGTGGAAAGGGCTGCGTCGTCGGTCATGGCGCGCACGCTAGCGCCGCGGTCGGATCAGCGTCCGAGGCCCACCAGGCAGTCGACGTTCTCGGCGCCGGCGGGCGGGGGGACCGGGAACTCGCCGATGACCGCGTTGTCTCCGACCACCTGCACCAGCTCCTTCACCTCGGCCTCGAAGCCGTCGACGCACGCGACCACGGTGCCGTCCTGCTCGGGCGCGTTGCCGATGGACGGTTGGTATCCGAGGGCGCGCAGCTCGTTGGCCTTCGTCGCCGCCGCGCCCGAGATGCCCGAGCCGTTCAGCACGAACACGCGGATCTCCTGCGGCGGCCGCGCGCCGCTCGTGGTCGTGGTCGAGACGGTCGTCTCGCCCCCGCCGCCCCCGCCACACGCCGCGGCACCCAGCGCGAGGGTCAGGGCGAGGGATGCACCGCGGGCACGGCGGGCGGGGCGGGGTGCGGGCATCGGTCCAGTCTGCCCGGGCCCTCGGCACTCCGTCAGCCGAGGAAGCGCTCGGGCGTGAAGGGCGCGAGGTCGAGCGTCGGCCCTGCGCCGACCACCGCGTCGGCGACCAGCGCGCCGCTGATCGGGCCGAGGAGCAGCCCGTTGGCGCCGTGGCCCGTGCAGGCGAACGCGCGCTCGACGCCGGGCAGCGGACCGACGATCGGCGCGTCGTCGATGCTCACCGGCCGCAGGCCGACGCGCACGTCGGCGAAGGACGCGCCGCCGAGCCCGGGCGCGAGCTGCACCATCTCGTGCAGCAGGCCCCGGATGCCGTCGGCGGTCGTGCGCACCTCGAAGCCGGCGTCGGGCTCCATGGTGCCGCCCACCGCGACGCGGCCGTCCGGCCACGGCACCACGTAGTAGCTGAGCACCGGCTGGAGGATCGGCCACGCGCCGGTGTCGGAGCTCGGGTCGGTCGGATCGAGGTGATCGGTACGGAGATGCAGGATCTGCCCGCGCATGGGTGCGACCGGCAGGTCCACGCCGAGCGCCGCCGCCAGCGCAGGTGTCCACGCACCCCCCGCCACGACCACCGCGTCGGTCTCGATCCGGTCGCCCGCGTCGGTCTCGACCGCCGTCGCCCGACCGCGCTCGACGACGACACCAGCCACCGATGAGGCGAGCTCCTCGACGCCGCGTGCGACGGCGCCGTGGCGGAGCGCCGCGGTCATGTCGCGCCCGTCGACCCGCGCCGCGCGGGGGTTGTGCATCGCGGCGCGAACCTCGCCGAGCACCGGCACCATCGCGCGCGCCTCGTCCGGCGACACCTCGCGCAGGACGTCGCCGGCCCGGCGGAGTGCGAGCTCGGAGCCCGCCGCGTACCACCGGTCGTCGCCCGGTCGGAACGCGAAGCGCAGCGCGCCACACGCGGCGTAGCCCGGATCCGGCGCACCCGCCGCGAGGAGCGCGGGGACCAGCGCTCGGTAGTGGTCGCCGGCCGCGGCGGCCAGCGCGTACCAGGCGTCGTCGTCGACGGTGATGGTCTCGGGAGAGAGGATGCCGGCGCCGGCATCGGTGGCCCGCCCGACGTCGTGGCGATCGACGAGCAGGGTGCGGGCACCGCGCCCGGCCAGCTCGTACGCGCACGCCGTCCCGACGAGCCCGCCACCCACCACGACCGCGTCGTAGGTCATCGAGACCGTCGAGTCCGTCGAGACCGTCGAGTCGGTCGAGAGCCGGTTCTTGGCACGTTCCGTCCGTCTATGGGTGACGCAGCGTGCCGAGAACCGCGGTTGCGAACGCGTCGGGCGCCTCGACCATCGGGTAGTGGCCGATGCCCTCGAGCCGCGTGCGGGTGGCGTCGGGTCGACGCTCGAGCAGGCGGTCGGTCATGGGCCACACCGCGATCGGGTCGAGATCGCCCCACACGATGTGCAGCGGCGCGGCGTGACGTTCGATCGCGCCGGTCCAGCGCTCCTCGTGCTCGGCGCGCTCGTGGAGATAGCGGATGGTGCGCGCGAGCAGCGTGTTGCCTGCGTCGCGCACGATGAGCTCGGCCGCGGCGCGGACCTCGGTGGGGTCGGGCGGCGGTCCGGCGAGCGTGGCGAGGAGCGCCTGCTCGAGCGCGTCGGCATCGGGTGCGAGCGCGGGGTCGATGCGCTCGTCCGGAAGACCGCGAAGGAACTGCTGGCCGGCGGTGAGCTGCGCGAGGTCGAGGTAGACGCTCCCGTTGGTGAGCACGCGCCGGCGGATGCCGAAGCCGAGCGTGCCGTCGAGCGATCGGGCCAGCACCTCACCGCCGACCGAGTCGCCCATGTCGTGCGTGACGAGATCCACCTCGTCGAGCTCGAGTGCGGCCGCGACGCCCTCGACGACGTCGGCCTGCCCGAAGAGCGAGTACGGGCGATCGCGCTTCGACGAGAACCCGTAGCCGGGGAAGTCGAGGAGCACGACCCGTCGCTCGGCGCGCAGCGCGGGGAGCGCGAGTCGCCAGTCGACCGACGACGTCGGGAAGCCGTGCAGCACCAGCAGCGGCGGCGCCGCGGACGGCGTGTCGGGCGCGGCGTCGACGACGAAGACGTCGTCGCCGTCGATGCGGAGGTGCGAGCCGGCCGCGGCCCAGGCGTCGATGATGTCGGCGGGGTTCACCCGTCGATCATCGCCGTTCTCGGCACGTTGCGTCACCTATCGACTGACGGAACGTGCCAAGAACCGGCTCTCGGGGTTAGCGGCCCCGGAGCGACTTGGGGTGGTCGCTCGGGTAGGGCTGCTCGGGGAGCTGCCAGATGAGGCCTCGTCCCCACCACCGGAGCTCGTCGGCGATCTTTCGCATGCGCCGCATGGTCACTCCTTCCTCAGTGCGGTCCCCGCCTCAGGGGGCCTTCTCGTTCAATTCTTACGACCGCGACAACGCCGGAGCCGTCACATTTCGTTCCGGTCAATCGTCACAGCGTCTCCTCAGGGGCACTCAGGGCCGTCACAGCCGCCGCGGTCGAAGGTGACGCCGCACCATCACCCCGAACCCCGAACGAGGAGCACGACATGCCATCCCCCACCGCACCCACGACCCGGTCCCAGCGGCGCCGTCGACTCACCGCGATCGCGACGCTCGCGGTCGCGTCGCTCGGCGTCGCCGGCGCACTCGCGCCGTCGGCGTTCGCGCAGGAGACGGGCACGCAGGACCCGTCGAGCCAGAGCCAGGAGCAGCCCCCGAACCAGGACGGGAACCAGGGTGACCGCCAGCGGCCGCCGCACCCGAAGCTCACCGACGAGCAGAAGGCGTGCCTCGAGGAGCAGGGCGTCGAGAAGCCGGCGAAGAACGCGGACGGCACCCGCGCCGAGCCGACCGACGAGCAGCGCGCCAAGTTCGAGGCCGCCGCGAAGACCTGCAACATCGACATCAGCAAGCGCCCGGGTCGCCCCGAGCTGACCGACGAGCAGAAGGCGTGCCTCGAGGAGCAGGGCATCACCAAGCCGGCGAAGAACGCGGACGGCACCAAGCCCGAGCGGACCAAGCCGACCGACGAGCAGCGGGCCAAGTTCGAGGCTGCCGCCGAGGCGTGCGGCATCGACCTGCCCGAGCCTCCCGCCGAGGGCCAGAACGGCAACCCGCCGGCCGACGCCCCCGCCGACGCGCCTGCCACGAACGCCGCGTAGTGGCAACCCGATGAGTGAAGGGCCGTACCCTCGTGTCGCGGACTACTCGTCCGTGTACACGGGGGTGCGGCCCTCCTTCCATGCCGCGATCTTCTCCTCGAAGTTGCCGGTGGTCAGCCGGACGTAGAGCTGCGCGTGGCCCTCGTGGTTCATGTGCGTGTGCAGGCCACCGGCGTCGTAGCTCGCCCACAGGAGCTGCTTCGTGAGCTCCACGCCGATGTGGCTGAACCCGATGATCCCGTCGGCGAGCTCGTAGCAGCGGTCGAGCAGCGCGTCGGGTGCGACGACCTGTGACACGAGCCCGATGCGCTCGGCTTCCGCCGCGTCGACGTCGCGGCCGGTGAGCAGGATGTCGAAGGCCCTCGAGAACCCGATCTGGCGCGGGAGCAGGTAGCTGATCCCGAGCTCGGTCGAGGTGAGACCGTTGTTGATCCCCGCGGCGCGGAAGTACGCGGTCTCGGACGCGATGCGGATGTCGCACGCAGACGCGAGGCAGAACCCGCCGCCGATCGCGGCACCGTTGATCGCGGCGATCACCGGCTGGTGCATGTCGCGGATGCCGAGGATGACGTCGTCGAGCACCTTCATCGCTCGTCGGGCGATGCTCGTGCGCTTCAAGCCGTCGATGTTGGGGAGCATGCCGGTGCCCACCAGGTCGGCACCGGAGCAGAACCCCTTGCCCGCGCCCGTCAGCACCACGACGCGGCATTCGTTGTCGAGGCTGATCTCGTCGAGCGCGTCGCGCAGCGGCACCATCACGTCGAACGCCATCGCGTTCATGCGCTCCGGTCGGTTCAGGCGCAACAGCGTCACACCCGGGCGGGGCTTCTCGATCTCGATGAAGGCCATGGGGCTCCTTGGTGACGGCGGATCAGAGTCCGGCCGGACGGGTGCCGATGACGCCGTCGGCCTCGAGCGTGTCGAGGGCGGCGTCATCGAGGCCGCACAGACGGCCGAGCACGTCGCGGGTGTGCTCGCCGAGCGTCGGGCTGGCCGTGTGCATCCAGCGCGTGGCGCCCGGATGCGCGGCCGAGTCCCAGCGGAACGGCATGCCGGGGACGGTGTGACGCCCCACGAACGCATGGTCGACCTCTTCGTACAGGCCTCGCGCCTCGAGGTGCGGATGACGGCTCTGCACGCGGGGGTCCCAGGCGCGCGCGGCAGGAACGTCATGAGCGGCGAGCAGTGCGGCGGCGGCGTCGACGTCCTGGTCGGCCGCCCACTCGGCGAGGCGGTCGTCGAGCTCGTCGTGGGCGGCCCGACGGCCGTCGTGGGTGGCCAGGTCGGGCGCGGTCGCCCACTCGGGTGCACCGAGCGCCTCCACGAGACCGACCCACTGCTCGTCGGTCGCGACCGACAGCGCGAGGTACTCCTCCCACCCGTTGCACGCGTAGAGACCCTGCGGCGCGGCGTACGGAGAGCGGTTGCCGTCGCGCTCGAGCACCTCGCCGTACGCGGTGTACTCGACGACCTGTTCGGCCGAGCAGTTGAGCGCGGCCTCGATCATCGTCGACTCGACGAGCACACCGGTACCGGTGCGGCGCGCCTCTTCGAGCGCGGCGGTGAGTGCGAGGGCGCCGTGCATGCCCGCGATCGGGTCGCACGGCCCGCGGACGATGCGCGGCTGGTCGTCGCGGAAGCCCGTGATCCAGGCCATGCCGCACATCTGCTCCATGGTCTGGGCGAAGCCGACTCGGTCGCGCCACGGACCCGACAGCCCGAACGCGGGCATGCGCATCATCACCGCGCGCGGGTTGCGAGCGTGGATGACCTCCCATCCGAGGTCCCAGTTGGCGACGACGCGCGGCGAGAAGTTCTCGACGATCGCGTCGCACTGGTCGATCAGGGCGAGGACGAGCTCGCGGCCCTGAGGCGACGCGACGTCGACCGTGATGCCGAGCTTGTTCGTGTTGGCGGCGAGGTACATGTGGCCCCACTCCCACCACTCCGCTTTGCCGAACATGAAGCCGCTCATGCGCATGCCGTCGGGATGGGTGGTGCTCTCCACGTGGAGCACCTCGGCCCCGAGCGCCGCCATCAGCTGGGTGCTCGACGGCCCGGCCCACCAGCTCGTGAGATCGAGCACCCGAACCCCTTCGAACGGCAACGCGGTGGCCGCCGAGCCGCGGGGCGGCAGCGGCCTCGAGTCCACGGCTCCGTCGTCGGCGCCGCGCGCGGGCGCCGGCCGCATCGGCGCCGCGGGCGAGTCGTCGAAGCGCGACGGAGGCCGGGGCTGGCGGAACCCGGCTGGGTTCTCGATGAAGACACCTCGGGCGGCGAGGTGCTCGTCGTCGAGGATCGTCTTGCCGTTGTGCACCTGCGCGCACGGGATCCGCAGCTCGCCCGCGCGCTCGAGGATCTCCGCGACGGTGTGCTGGGTGGTCCACGCGTGGACGATCGCGTTCCACTCGTCGAGGCGCGCGAACCGCCCGGCCAGTCCGGCGAGCTCGGTGTCGGCCATGAGGTCGGGCCGCTCGATGAGGATCAAGAAGCTCTCGAACATCGCCGCGCTGTTGGTGTTGAACCCGATCCAGCCGTCGGCTGCGGGCTCGATCGACGGCGTCTCCGGCTGGCGGGCGATGGTGCCGCTGAGGTCGGGCCGGCCGAGCATCGAGTTCATGACGTCGGCGAAGGTCGACGCCGCGATCGCCATCACCTCGATCATCGAGCAGTCGACGTACACGCCCGCGCCGCTCCGACGGGCCTGCACGATCGCCGCCAGCGCCGCCGCGCCCGCGTACGCGCCGGTGGTCCACTCGCTGCTGCGACCGCCCGCCTGGTACGGCGGGCGGGTCGGGACGCCGCGGTACAGCAGCGAGCCCGACTCGGCCTGCACGATGAACTCGGTCCAGGGCCGGCCGGCGAGCGGGCCGGTGCGCCCGAAGGGGGTGACCGACACGATCACGAGGTGCGGATGCCGCGCGCGTACCGCCTCGACATCGACGGCGCCCGCCTCGACGAGCACGTCGGCGCCGGCGAGGAGCTCGTCGTTGCCGAGCAGCGCGCCGACGGTCTCGCCCGTGATCGCCCGCTTGGAGGTGTTGAGGAAGCGGAAGAGCGCGCCGTCCTCATCGGCGGGCACCGAGCGCGACGCCGACCACCGGCGCATCGGGTCGCCGTCGCCCTGCTCGACCTTGACCACATCCGCACCGAGGTCGGCGAGCAGCTTGGTCGCGTACGGGCCCGCGATGCCCTCGCTGCAATCGACGACGCGGACGTCGGTGAGCCCCTGCACGGCGCCCGACGCTAGTCAGCGGGCGTCGGCGCCGTCCTCGGTCGGCGGTGGCACCTGATCGTGGCCGTGGTGATGCAGGATCCGGGACGACGGCCCCCACGCGAAGTACACCGCGATGCCCGCGTACACGAAGAGGCACGCGATCGCGCTGACGAAGGCCAACGGGATCGACAGGCCGTAGACGACCGGACCGACGAACGACCGCCGCGTGGACCGACGCAGCTGCGCGGCATCGATACCTACCACGAGCAGATCGCGATGGCGGTCGAGGTAGGCCCACATCGCGGTGAAGGCGAGGCCGATGAACGCCATCGTGCCGCTGTAGATGGCGGCCGCAGTCGCGGCGTTCGAACCGCCGTCCTCCACGTAGGAGGCGAGCAACGCGGTCGGGAACGGCAAGAACGCGATGCCGAGCAAGAGGAGCAGGTTGCAGAACAGCAGCCCGCGGTCCACGAGGGCGATGCGCTCGAACATCGAGTGGTGGCTCACCCACATGATCCCGATGACCACAAAGGAGAGGATGAACGCCGCGTACGACGGCCATGCGTCGAGGAGGTCGGCGAAGAGCTTGCCGGACCTCGACGACGGCACGCTGATCTCGAGGACGAGCAACGTGATCGCGATCGCGATGACCCCGTCGCTGAACATCTCGAGGCGAGCGCTCGTCGCGCTCGGCGCCCGACGCGGTGCCGCCGGCACCGGATCGATGGGATCAGGCTCGACGGTCATGGCGCGCCCGCGGCGCAGAGGTTCGCTTCGATCGCCATCGGGCGCCGAGCCTACGACGGCAGGAGTGAACGCCGGGAGCCGCCGCCCGGAGAAGCGCCACTCAGAGAAACGCCCGTCCAGAGAAACCTAGGCTCGGCGACCGTGCGACTCGGCGTCTCGCTTCGGAGCAACCACGCCCCCGACGAGGGGGGCGCGCGCTGGATGGTCGAGCGGGCCGCCGCGGCGCGCGACGCCGGGCTCGACTCCCTCTTCGTTGGCGACCACCACGCCACCGGGCCGTTCGACTACTTCCAGAACACCGTGATCATGGGTCGCCTGCTCGCGGAGTGGGACGAGCGCACCGCGGGCGTCCTCATGCTGCTGCCGCTCTGGCACCCGGTGCTGGCCGCCGAGCAGCTCGGCACGCTCGCGGCGATCGCCGACGGGCCGTTCGTGCTCCAGTGCGCGCTCGGTGGGGGCGAGCAGCAGTTCGGCGCGATGGGCACACCGCTCCGGGGACGGGTGGCGCGCTTCGAGGCCGGGCTCGACGTGATCCGTCGCCTGCTCCGGGGCGAGGAGGTCACGACCGACGCCGACGCGCCGTGGAAGCTCGAGGCGGCTCGCGTCGCGCCGGTCCCGCGGCGGGGCTTCGCCGTGTGGATCGGCGGTGCGGCCGAGCCCGCGATCGACCGTGCCGCCCGCCTCGGCGACGCCTGGATGGCCGGCCCCGAGCTGGTGCCCGAGGAGGCGGCCGCCCAGGCCGCGGTCTACCTCGAGCGGTGCGCCGCACACGGGCGCGCGCCTGGGGTCGTGGCGCTGCGCCGCGACGTCTACGTGGGCGCCGACGCGGCTGACGCCGAGCGGGTAGCCGGGCCGATCGTCGAGCGCGGCTACCGCGGCTTCCGGCCCGAGGCGTGCACCTACGGCGATGCCGAAGCGGTGACGGATGCACTTCGTCCGTACGCCGCCATGGGCTTCACCGACATCATCGTGCGCGAGCTGGTCGACGATCCGGCCGCCATCGTTGCCTCGTACGGGCGCATGGGCGCCGTGCGCGACGCGCTGCTCGATACCTGAGACACGAGAGAGGACGCACGTGCGAGCTGCCCGCTGCCACGAGTACGGACCGCCGGAGTCGATCGTCGTCGAGGAGGTCGACGATCCGACCGCCGGGCCCGGCCAGGTCGTCGTCGACATCCACGCCGCGTCCGTCAACTTCCCGGACGTGCTGATCATGGCGGACAAGTACCAGATCTCGTTCCCGTTGCCCCTCACACCCGGGAGCGAGTTCGCCGGGGTGGTGCGCGCGGTCGCCGACGACGTGACCGCGCTCGCGGTGGGCGACCGGGTCTTCGGCAGCACGTTCGCCGGCGGCTTCGCGGAGCAGACGGCCGTCGACGCGGCGTCGCTCGCGCCGATCCCCGACGAGGTCGGGTTCGCCGAAGCCGCGGCGTTCGGTGTCGTCTACGCGACCGCATACCACGCGCTCCGCAGCATCGCCGAGGTGCAGGCGGGCGAGTGGGTGGTGGTGCTCGGTGCCGCGGGCGGCGTAGGCCTCGCATCGGTCGACGTCGCGCGTCACTTCGGCGCGCGGGTCATCGCCGCCGCGTCGACCGACGAGAAGCTCGAGCAGTGCCGGGCGATGGGCGCCGAGGCGACGATCAACTACGAGACCGAGGACCTCAAGGAGCGGATCAAGGCGATCACCGGCGGGGGCGCCGACGTGATCCTCGACCCGGTCGGTGGGCCGTACTCCGAGCCTGCGCTCCGCGCGATCGCGTGGGGAGGGAGGTTCGTGGTGCTCGGCTTCGCGTCGGGCGAGATCCCTCGCATCCCCCTGAACCTCGTGCTACTGAAGGGACCGATCGTGCGGGGCTTCGAGTTCCTCGGGTTCGGCAAGCACCAACCGGAGGAGCTCGTCCGCGACCGCCGCGAGATGTACGAGCTGCTCGCGAGCGGCGCGCTGCGCCCGCACGTCTCGGAGGTCTTCCCGCTCGATCGCGTCGCCGACGCGCTGCGAGCGGTCGCCGACCGGAAGGCCGTCGGCAAGGTCATCGTCGATCCCACCAAGTAGGTGGATCGACCGAGGAGGAGAACACACATGCTGCTCGAGGGCAAGGTCGTGGTGGTGTCCGGGGTCGGCCCCGGGCTCGGACGCGAGATCGCGCTCGCCGCGTCGCGCGAGGGCGCGTCGGTCGTGCTGGGCGCGCGCAGAGAGGAGAACCTGCGCGCGACGGCCGAGGAGATCGAGACTGCGGGCGGCAAAGCCGCGTGGAGCCGCACCGACATCACGAACCCGGACGACTGCGCGCGCCTCATCGCGACGGCGGCGGAGACGTTCGGCGGCGTCGACGCGGTGGTGAACTGTGCGGCCTACGACACCGCGTTCGGTGGGCTCGAAGAGGCCGATCTCGACGAGTGGCGCCAGGTGTTCGAGACCAACGTCTTCGGCACGTTGGGCGTGTGCAAGGCCGCGATCCCGCACCTCAAGGACGGCGGCGGCGCCATCGTGTTCATCGGCTCCCAGGGCATGTTCTGGCCCCAGGTCATGCAGATGGCGTACCAGTCGTCGAAGGCGAGCCTGAACGCGGCGATGTACTACCTCGCCAAGGAGCTCGGGCCGCAGAAGGTGCGCGTCAACACCGTCGTGCCCACGTGGATGTGGGGCCCGCCGGTGGAGGCCTACGTCGACATGACGTCGCAGGCGCAGGGCATCTCCAAGGACGAGGTCATCGCCGGCATCACCCAGAACATGCCGCTCGGCGAGATCCCGAGCGACGGCGACATCGCCGAGGTCGTGGTCTTCTTCTGCTCCGACCGCGCCCGCATGGTCACCATGCAGACGCTCCTCGTCAACGCGGGAGAGTTCCCCCACTGACGACTTCCCCGCTCAGCGGGCCGCTGACCTACGGAACAAGTGACGGTCGAGGGGAACAGTGCCCCCAAACCGTCACTTGCTCCGTTCTCAGCCTGACTTCGCGGCGCGGCCGCGGTCGCGACCGCGCACGGTCTGGTCGAGGGTCACCTTGCGCAGCCGCACGGTCGCGGGCGTCACCTCGGCGCACTCGTCGGGCGCGATGAACTCGAGGGCCTGCTCGAGGCTCATCGGGCGCGGGGGCACGAGGCGCACCAGCTCGTCGGCCGACGCGGCGCGGTGGTTGGTGAGCTTCTTCTCCTTGGTGGGGTTGACGTCCATGTCGCCGGCGCGGGCGTTCTCGCCCACGATCATCCCCTCGTACACCTCGACCCCCGGACCCACGAGCAGCTGCCCGCGCTCCTGGAGGTTCATCAGCGCGTAGGAGTTGGTGACGCCGCGCCGGTCGCTCACCATGCTGCCGGTGGGGCGGGTGCGCAGCTCGCCGTGCCACGGCTCGTACTTCTCGAACACGTGGTGGAGCAGCCCGGTGCCACGCGTCTCGGTCATGAACTCGGTGCGGAACCCGACGAGGCCGCGGGCGGGCACGAGGTACTCCATGCGCACCCAGCCGGTGCCGTGGTTGACCATGTGCTCCATGCGTCCCTTGCGGAGCGCGAGCAGCTGGGTGACGACGCCGAGGAACTCCTCGGGCACGTCGACCGACACCCGCTCGACGGGCTCGTGGACCTTGCCGTCGACCTCGCGGGTGACGACCTCGGGCTTGCCGACGGTGAGCTCGAAGCCCTCGCGCCGCATCATCTCGACGAGCACCGCGAGCTGGAGCTCGCCGCGGCCCTGCACCTCCCACGCGTCCGGGCGGTCGGTGGGCAGCACGCGCAGCGACACGTTGCCGACGAGCTCGGCGTCGAGTCGGTTCTTGACGAGGCGCGCGGTGAGCTTGTCGCCGTCGGTGCCCCACAGCGGCGACGTGTTGATGCCGATGGTCATCGACAGGCTCGGGTCGTCGACGTGGATGACCGGGAGCGGCCGCGGGTCGTCGACGTCGGCGAGGGTCTCGCCGATCGTCACCTCGGCGAGGCCCGCGATCGCCGCGATCTCGCCGGGGCCGGCCTCGGCCGCGTCGACGCGGTCGAGCGCCTCGGTGACGTAGAGCTCGGTGATGCGGACGTTCTCGATCGTGCCGTCGGCGCGGCACCACGCGACCGGCTGCCCCTTGCGCAGCGTGCCGTGACGGACGCGGCACAGCGCGAGGCGTCCGACGTAAGGCGACGCGTCGAGGTTGGTGACCAGCGCCTGGAGCGGGTGGGCGTCGTCGTAGGTGGGCGCGGGGATGCGGTCGAGGAGCAGCTCGAGCAGCGGCTTCAAGCCGTCCGACGTCGCGGGCTCGGGGGAGCTCAGCTCGGGGTCGTTGGCGTCCATCGACGCGCGCCCGGTGCGGGCGTTGCAGTAGACGATCGGGAAGTCGATCTGGTGCTCGTCGGCGTCGAGGTCGAGGAACAGCTC
>CAZKTS010000020.1:0-7940 GCA_964555735.1 uncultured Bifidobacteriaceae bacterium | reverse complement strand
TCCGCAACGAATGCAGCCCGTACCGCACCAGTGCTCCATCGGACGATCCTGAGAGGACATCATGAAGAAGGCACGCATGCGCCGCCGCGGCTTGTCGCTCGGCGCGATGGTGGTGGTGGGCTTCGCACTTGCGCTCACCATGACGACGTCGGCGTTCGCCGGCAGCGACAAGACACTGACGGTGGGGTCGAAGGACTTCTCCGGCGCGCAGGTGCTGTCGCAGGTCTACGGCCAGGCGCTCGAGGCCAAGGACTACGACATCACCTTCAAGGAGAACATCGGGCCCACCGAGGTGATCTTCGAGGCGCTGAAGAACGGCGACATCGACGGCTACGCCGACTACCAGGGCACGTTGCTCACCTACCTCGGCGGCACGCCGACCGGTGACAGCGCGGAGACCTACCAGATGCTGACCGACGCCCTCGACGGCACCGGGGTCGTGGCGAGCAAGCCGGCTCCCGCGGTCGACGTCAACGGCTTCTACGTGACCAAGGCGACGGCGAAGAAGTACAAGCTCAAGACGGTCTCGGACCTCGCGAAGGTGTCCGACGAGCTCACCTTCGGTGGGCCGCCGGAGTGCCAGGACCGCCCGCTCTGCCTCGGTGACACGTCGCAGGACCTCTACGGCCTCGACTTCTCCGAGGTCAAGAAGCTCGACGTGGGTGGCCCGATCACGGTCAAGGCGCTCGAGGACGGCGACATCGACGTCGCCCTGCTCTTCACCGGCAGCAGCGTGATCCCGAAGAACGCGGTGCTGCTCACCGACGACAAGGGCCTCCAGCCCGCGGACAACCCCGTGTTCCTCGTGCGCGAGGACAAGGCGACGCCCGCGACGATGAAGATCCTGAACAAGGTGTCGTCGAAGATCACGACGAAGGCGTACAACGAGATGTCGCTCGCCGTGACCGAGGACAAGGAAGACCCGGCCGACGTCGCCGCGACCTTCCTGAAGGACAACGGCCTCGACTGAGACCGGCGGTTGTCGTGAGCAACGGGGGCGGGCCTTCGGGTCCGCCCCCGACTCGCGAATCGACCCGGCGCCAACGGCAACCGGGTCGATGCATCACTGGATTCGGCGCCGACCGAGGTCGGCGCGCGATCAGCAGGGGGGAGTCTTGGGGACGCGCATCTGGCTCTCCTCCTCGATCGGCGGGCGCCCGGGCGGTCGGGCGTTGCGGGGCAACCCTAGTCGGGGGTCCGATCCGGCGGCAGGGCCGGCGAGCGGCGCAGTGAGCGCAAGGGCCGCGTCAGGCGCCACGAGGCCGACCCCCAGACGGCATCGAGCTCGTCCTGGAGGACCCGCAGCCGCTGCTCGCCCCGCACCCGCTCCCACCGCTCGATGCCGAGCGAGTGCTCGAGGTCGAACACCGTCTGGGTGAGCTCGGCGAGGCGCCGGAGCTCGTCGGGCGGCGCGGGGTCCCACCGCGGTGCAGCCTCGCGGTACAGCGCCACGAGTGCGGCCGCGTGCTGCGGCGCCGCGTGGTGGCGTACCGCGAGGTCGCGCCCGGCCACCCCGAACGAGCGGTCGTAGCCGGCCAGGAGTGCGGACAGGTCGACGTCCGCGCTGTCGCCGACGTCGGTGGTGAACCCGACCGCCTCGAGGGTCGGATACGTCTCGTTCGTCACCCACGCGGCGCCGCCACGTTCGTCGAAGACGCACGCGGCGCGGGCGAGCGCCATGGCTTCGAGGATCGCCCGCCCCGATCCCAGCACGAGGTCCGCGCTGCGGATGGCGGTGTCGGGGTCCTCGACATCCCGGCCGGTGCCGCCGAGCTGCTCGAGCTCGATGTCGAGGGCGGCACACGCCGCCCGCAGCGGCTCGAGACGCGTCCCGAGATGGCGCGAGAGCGCGAGGGCGCGCCGCGGCCGGTGGCGGATGTCGACGCGCGTGTCGTCGGTGCGGATCGTCACCGGCTGGGTGAGCCGGTGCACCGGCACCGTCTCACCGGCGAGCGTGGCGCGCAGCCGATCGACCACCGCGTCGTTGAGTCCGACGAGCGCGCCGGGTGCGATCTCTGCGGGCGGCACCTCGATGGCCAGGAACCAGGAGTGGGCGACGAAGACGAGCGGGACGTCGGGGTAGCGGGTGCGCACCGCGAGCGCCGCCGAGGCGTGGTGCGCGTGGATGGCGTCGTAGTCGCCGCTGAGCGCCCCGACGTCGTCGTGGACCACGAAGCCGCGGGCCCGGAGCCGCTCGGCGACGGGCCCACCTCGCAGGCAGAAGAGCTCGACGGTGTGGCCGAGCGCCCGGAGCTCCGGCGCGACCGTCTCGAGGTAGCTCTCGGTGCCGCCGCGCCGGTCGAGTGCCTGGTTGGTGCACAGGATCCGCACCGCCGGAGCGTAAACCGGACCCGGGGGCCGCCCTCCCTAGGCTCGCGCCGTGCCGTTGCGCCCCGAGATGCACGTCCCGCCGCCGAACCCGCTGCCGGAGCTCGCCGGGACCGCGCTGCACGTCTACGGGCTGCTGGGTCGTGGGATGGGCCCGATGGCGCTCGCCGCCCGGGCGCGCGGTGCCGACGTCGACGGCTGTGACCAGTACGGCCACGTCGGCGCGCCGGGCTTGGAGCGTGCCGGCCTCCCGGTGGCGTCCGGTCACGATCCCGCGCACCTCGTCGGCCGACACCTCGTCGTCCCCACGGACGCGCGGCCGGACGAACCCGAGGTCGCGGCGGCGCGGGCGCGTGGTGTCCTGCACCACCGCAGCGACCTCCTCGACGCGATCCTCGCCCGGTCGCCCTCGGTCGCGGTCACCGGCACGCACGGGAAGGGCACCGTCGCCGCGCTCGTGGGCATGGCGTTGGCCGAGCTCGGCCGTGACCCGATGCTCGTGGTGGGCGTCGACGTGCCTGCGCTCGACGGGCCGTTCCGCGACGGCCGGGGGCCGGTCGTCGCCGAGGCCGACGACGCCGACGGCTCGATCGCGCGCGTCCACGCCGACATCAGCGTCGTGACCAACTCGTGGTCCGACCACCCGCTCTTCGGTCGGACACGAGAGGAGGTCATCGCCGATGTCGCCCGCCACGTCGAGCTCGTCCCGGCCGACGGACGTGTCGTGCTCGGCCGCGGCCGCAACCTCCTCCCGGTCGTACGGGATGCCCGGGCGCCGGTCTGGCGGCTCGGACGAGACATCGACGTGGTCGACGTCGCGGTCGATCGTCGTGGCCGCGTCGTGCGACTGCGCGACGTCGACGGCCGGGAGCACGACGCGCGCGTCTCGCTGCTCGGCGGCAACGTGACCGACAACGCCGGACTCGCCTTCGCGGTGCTGCGGGCACTCGACGTCCCCGCGGTTGACGCGGCCGGAGCCCTCGGCGCGCTCGACCGGCTCGCGCGGCGCGTCGAGCCGCTCACCGACGGCACGACCGTCCTCGTGCTCGACGACCTGGGCAAGCACCCGGAGGCGGTCGCGGCCACGATCGCCGCGGCCCGAGCCGTGACGCCGGGACGCCTGCACGTCGCGTACGAGCCGTTCTCGCACACCGACGTCCTTCGGTGGCGCACCCGTTGGGCGGCGGTGCTCGGTGCCGCCGACTCCGTCGTCGTGCTCCCGGTCGAGCGTCGTCAGCAGTTCCCGGTGCCACGACGGGCGCCGGACGACTGGCCGATCCGAGCCGGTCTGCGTGCCGATCTGGTGCCCGATCGAGCGACGGCGGCCGACCGTCTCGTCGAGCGCGCCGAGCCGGGCGACACGATCCTGGTCATGGGTGCGGTCGACGACCTGTCGGACCTGTCGCGCGCTGTCGCCGACCGGGTCGGCGTCCGCCCGACGAGCTGAGACCGGGCGGGCGGCGCGGGCCGTCCTACGCTCGGCCGATGGCCGCGGCGGAGCTCTTCGTTCCGCCGGAGCACCGGTTGCCACCGATCGCCGGGCTGCCGATCCACGTCTTCGGGATCCACGGCCGCGGGATGCGCCCCTTGGCGCTCGCGGCCGCGTCCGTGGGCGCACACGTCGACGGCTGTGATGTCTACGACCCCGGGCCCGACGAAGCCTTCGAACGGGCGTCGATCACCGTCGCGGCGGGTCACGCCGCCGACCACACGACGGGCCGGCACCTCGTGGTGACGAGCACGGCTCGACCGGATGAACCGGAGGTCGTCGCGGCGCGCGACGCGGGTCGGCTGCACCATCGCAGCGACCTGCTCGATGCCGTGCTCCGGGACCGCAGGTCGGTCGCCGTCACCGGCAGTCACGGGAAGGGGACCGTGACCGCGCTCGGCGGCTCGGCTCTGGCGGCGCTCGGACTCGACCCGATGGTGGTGGTCGGCGTCGATGTGCCGGGGCTCGGTGGGTCGTTCCGTGCCGGCACCGGCCCTGCGGTCGCGGAGGTCGACGATGCCGACGGCTCGGTCGCCCGCGTGCGCGCTTCGATCAGCGTGATCACCAACTCCTTTCCCGACCACCCGGTGTTCGGTCGCACCCGGCTCGAGGTCGCGGCCGACGTCGCGCGCCACGCCGCGGGCATCCCGACGGACGGGCGCATCGTCATCGGGCGCGCACGGAACCTGGTGCCGATCGTCCGGGATGCCGGCGCGCCGGTGTGGCGGCTCGGACGCGACTTCGAGGTCGAGGTCGTGGGGGTCGACGATGCCGGACCACGGGTGCGGCTGCACGACATCGACGGTGCCGTCCACGAGGCGCGGCTCCGCCTGCACGGCGGCGATCTGGTCGACAACGCGGCACTGGCGTTCGCGGCACTGCGCGCGCTCGGGGTCGCCGGCGAGGATGCGGCGGGCGCGTTGAGCGCACTCGACGGCCTCCGGCGTCGGGTTGAACGGCTCGGCCGCCCGGGCGGCGTCCAGGTCTTCGACGACCTCGGGAAGCATCCGGACGCGGTCGCGGCGACGATCGCCGCGGTCCGCGCCACCGGCCCGACGCGCCTGCACGTGCTCTACGAGCCCTTCCTGCACGCAGACGTGCTGCGGTGGCGGCGGCGATGGGCCGGCGTCCTCGGCGCCGCGGACTCCGTGGTGCTGCTGCCGGTGGAGGCACGTCAGGTCTTCGCGGTCCGACGCCGCGCGCCGCGTGACTGGGCGGCGCGGGCCGGGCTGCGTGCCGATCTCGCTCGCGACCGGCCCGAGGCGGTGACCATGCTCCTCGATCGAGCGCGGTCGGGCGACGCGGTGCTGGTGCTGGGTTGCGTCGACGACCTGTCGGGCGTCGCCCGAGCCGTCGTCGCCGGGCTCGAGGAGCGAGCGTCGACCGCCGGGCGCGACTCGGTCCCGGCCGCAGCCGGGACCGAATCATGAGATGACCTGCAGCGGGCCGCGAGGACCCGACGGCTCAGCGAGGAGGGGTCGGCACGCGCATCGGGCAGTCCTTCGGCTCGACGACAGGAACAGACGCACCCTACCGGGCGCAGCGGACCGCGGGCATGTTTGCCTGCGCTACCAGCCGCGCTCGATCCACTCGTCGAGGTGGGGCCGCTCGGCCCCGACGGTCGTGTCGAGGCCGTGGCCGGGCAGGACGAGCGTCTCGGCCGGCAGCGTGAACAGGCGACGGTCGATCGATTCGATCTCGGTCTCGAACGACGCGCCCGGCGTGGCGGTGTTGCCGGGCCCGCCGGGGAACAAGGTGTCGCCCGTGAACACGACCGGCGAGCCTTCGAGCACGAAGGATGTCGAACCCTTGGTGTGGCCGGGGGTGTGCACGGCGCGGATGCGCAGCGCGCCCACGGTCTCGACCTCGTCGTCGTGGATGACGAAGTCGTAGGCCGGCAGCATGGCCGCGTCCTCGGCGGCGATCCCGACGTCGATGCCGGCGTCGCGGACCGCCTCCACCGCCTGGATGTGGTCCCAGTGGCCGTGCGTCGTGAGGACTCGCCGCACACCGGTGGCTCGGCAGACGTCGACGAGGAGCTCGTGCTCGTTCGCCGCGTCGATGAGGACGGCCTCACCTGTCGTGGTGCACCGCACCACGAACACGTTGTTCTCGAACGGTCCGACGATCAGCTTGTCGACGCGCACGCCTGCGTCTTCGAAGTGCGCAGGGACCGGCATGTGCGCAGGATACCGCCGCGATCAGTCGTGGTCGTCGGGCCGCCGGCGAGCGAGTCGCAGCGGACGGGTGATCTTCCACGACGTCGATGCCCGCAGGCGATCGAGCTCGCGTTGCACGTCCGTGACGTTGCGGCTCAGCTCCGCGTGGTCCCACTGCGTCTGGCGCAGGCGCTGCTCGAGCTGGAAGACCCGCTGCGTCATCACCGCGAGCTCGAGGAGGGCATCCGGATCCTGGCGGGGGCCGGCCGGTGCACCGAGGACCGACCGGTAGATCTCCACCAGGTCGGTGGCATGGGTCTGCGCCGCGTGATGACGGGCCGCGAGCTCCCGACCGAGGATGCCGAGCTCCGGGTCGTACCGGCCGAGCTCGGCGACCAGCGCATCGACCGTCATCGGCCGGCCGGTCGAGACGTCGAACCCGGAGGCCTCGATCGCCGGATAGGTCTCGGCCGTGACGAACCCGACCCCGCCGATGTAGTCGAACACGAAGGTGGCGCGACCGAGCGCCATGGCCTCGAGCGCCGTGCGTCCGCTCGCGAACACCACGTCGGAGCGCATGATGCGGCGCGTCGCGTCCTCGTCGTCGGACCAGTCGCTCGCCAGCTCAAGGTGGGCACCGATGCGAGCGCACGCCTCCTCGAGGAGCGCGCTGCGCTCTCGAAGCTTGCGGCTCAGTGCGAGCACGGCGCCCAGGTGGTTGCGGATCGGTCGTCGCTCGTTCTCCATCGCGCTGATCGCGACCGGTTGGCGGAGGCGATGGATCGGGGTGTCGGGCGCGAGCGCACTGGCGTGGAGCCGGGCGAGCACCCGGTCGTTGAACGCGAGCAGCGCCGCGGGCGCCGCCGCGGGTGGGGGCTCGTCGAGCTCGAGCGCCCAGGAGTGGCACGCGTACACGAGCGGGACCTCGGGGAACCGCGCCCGCACCGCCAGGGCCGCCGATGCCTGCTGCGCGTGCACCACGTCCACCCCGTCGAGCCCCTCGAGGTCCTCGACGACGGTCGCACCGACGTCCGAGAGCCGTTCGGCGGTCGCACCGAGGTCGAAGGCCCAGGCGAACACCTCATGGCCGAGGGTCCCGAGCTGGGGCACCACGGTCTCGAGGTACGACTCCGTGCCGGACCGGGTGTCGAGCGCCCAGTTCGCGAAGAGGATGCGCATCGCTCAGACGCTCGTCCGAGCAGCCCGGCACTCGTCCATCCGGCGAACGTAGTGCCGCGCAGGTTCGACGCCCGGCCTGGCCGGGTTACCGGCGGGTCAACTACCGTCCGAGCCGGATGTGCAGCACGCGGAACAGCCGAACGAGCGCCCGCACCGGCGGTACCCGCCGGTGCAGCGAGTGAGGCGATGACGTGGACTTCGTCGACACGCCCGCCGAGGCCGAGTTCCGCGACGAGGTGCGCACCTGGCTGTCCGAGCACCTGGTGGGCGAGTTCGCCGAGCTGGGCGGCCGGGGCGGCCCCGCCGACGAGACCGGCTGGGAGACGCGGGTCGCCTGGGAGAAGCTCCTCGGCGCCGACCGCTGGCTCGGGCTGAGCTGGCCCGAGGAGTACGGCGGCCGCGCTGCCGATTTCTCGCAGCAGATCATCTTCAGCGAGGAGTACGCGAAGGCGAACGCGCCGGCGCGGATCAGCTTCTTCGGCGAGGGGCTCTTCGCCCCGACCCTCCTCGCCTACGGCACCGACGGGCAGAAGCGGCGCTTCCTCCCGAAGATCCAGGCGGTCGAGGAGCTCTGGTGCCAGGGCTACTCCGAGCCGAACGCGGGCTCCGACCTCGCCAACGTGCAGACCCGCGGTGTCCTCGACGGCGACCAGTGGGTCGTCAACGGCCAGAAGGTGTGGACCACGCTGGCGCACCGGGCGCAGTGGTGCTTCTGCGTCACCCGCACCGATCCCGACTCGTCCGGCCACCGCGGCCTGTCGTACCTGCTGGTGCCGATGGACCAG
>CAZKTS010000019.1:0-15905 GCA_964555735.1 uncultured Bifidobacteriaceae bacterium | reverse complement strand
GGGCGCGGTGCACGCGACCACACAGGCCGCGGCGCTCGGCATGTCGCGCGTGCTCGTGCCCCGTGCTGCACCCGGCTTCTCGGCGCTCGGCCTGGTGTCCGCCGACCACGTCGTCGACGCCATGCGCACGTACCTCACCGATTGGCGTACCGCAGACCTCGCGCATCTCAACGCGCTGGCCGACGAGCTCGAAGCGAGCGCACGCGACGAGCTGGCGCGCGCCGGCGTGCCGGACGAGCGGCTGCGGCTCGAATGGCGACTCAACCTCGTGTACCCCGGTCAGACCTTCGACAACGCGCTCCCTCTCGAGCGCGCCGCGGGCGCAGCGATCGACGCCGACGACGTCAAGAACGCGGTCGAGGAGTTCCACCGTCGCAACGAGGAGGCCCGCCTCATCGAGGCCCGATCGCAGGAACCCATGGTGCGCGGCCTCCGACTCGTCGCCACCGGGCTCGTCGACGCACCGGCGCGCGTCGAGCTCGAGCCGGTTCGCGAGCAGCCCGCCCCGCTCGGCCGTCGGCGCGTCCACGCCGGCGGCGAGTGGACCGACGCCGCGGTCTACGACGGCGAGGTGCTGCGCCCGGGACCGTCGATCACGGGCCCGGCCGTCGTGCAGTACCCGTTCACGACGCTGCTGCTGCGCCCGGGCGACGTCGCCACCGTGCAGAGCAACGGCGACGTCCTCGTCGACGTCGCCTAGTCGGCCGGCTTCTCCTTGCCGATGCGCTCGTAGGCGTCGGCGGGGGTCTGGGTGACGTCCTTGTAGATGTGGTGCACGCAGCGCTCGCCCGGCTTCGTGGGCGGGAACTCGATGCTGGCCGGCGACTCGCCCCACTCCACCGGCTGGATCTCGTTGTTGACCGAGCAGTGCGCGCAGTACACCCAGAGCTCGTCGCGCATGAACGTCTGACCCGATCGCTCGCGCAGCTTCAGGTACGCGTGCTCGCCCTCGTAGCGGCCGTCCTCGATCAGCTTGCCGCCGCTGCCGCACTCGAACGACAGGATGATCTTCTCGTCGTCCTCGTCGACCTCGACCCGGCCCATGTTGCCGAGCATCGCCCGGGCGATGACCTTGGCCCGCACCGACGCCGGCAGCGACCCCCAGTCGGTACCGGTGTCGCGTCGTGGGCGCACGAAGTCGTCGCCGGTCTTGCGGAGGGCGCGCTCGACGGCTTCCTCGCCGAGCTCCTCCCCGATGAACGTGAGGAGCACGGTGATCCAGTTGATCGAGTAGTCCTTGAGCTGGCTCCACTGCGCGACGGCCTTGTCGATGAGCGCGGCCGCACCCTCGGTGTCGCCCGCCGCGAGCGCGTCCTTGGCCTGCTGGTACAGCGGCGTCGACATCTTCGTGATGTCGTCGGCCGACAGCTCGGGTTCGGACGGGGGGTTGGTGCTCATGCGCGCGGGAGGCCGAGCACCCGTTCGGCGATGATGTTGCGCTGGATCTCGCTGGTGCCGCCGGGGATCGTGCCGGAGAACGAGCGCATCCACTGCGTGATCCACGCGCCCTGCCGCCACATGCGGGGCCCGAGCACGTCGAGGTCGATCGCATCCGGTCCGAGCGCCTCGGTGCCCGCCGCGAGCAGGCGCTGGCCGGTCTCGCTGCCGTAGAGCTTCAGCAGGGAGTGCTCGGGCGCGGCGCGGCCCTTCATGAACTTCGAGAAGCCACGGAAGCCCATGAGCAGCAGCGCCTGGGCGTCGACGTGGAAGCGCGCCACGGTGTCGCGGAACACCGCGTCCTCGCGGAGCGGCCGACCGTCGGCACCGGGGCGCTCTCCGAGCGCGATCAGGGACCGCAGCGCGCGCTGGACGTCGTAGGCGTAGTCGATCCAGAGCATCGCCCGCTCGTGACCGAGCGATGCGTTGGTGAGCGCCCACCCCTGGTCGACCTCGCCGAGCAGCTGCTCCTTCGGGACCCGCACGTCGGTGAAGAAGACCTCGTTGAAGTCGAAGTAGTCGGGCTCGGTGAGCTCGGCGAACGGCCGAGGCTCGACGCCTTCGGACTTCATGTCGATGATCAGCACGCTGATGCCCTTGTGCTTGGGCACCTCGGTGTTCGTGCGCACGAAGCACATGCACCAATCGGAGTGGTGCGCGCCCGACGTCCAGACCTTCTGGCCGTTGACCACGAAGTGATCGCCGTCGAGCACCGCTCTCGTCTTCAGGCTCGCGAGGTCGCTGCCCGCGCCGGGCTCGCTCATCCCGAGGCACCAGGCGATCTCGGCGCGCAGCGTGGGGAGAAGCCAGCGCTCCTGCTGCTCGGGCGTGCCGGCGTCGCGCAGCGACGGGGCGATGATGCCGAGACCCTGGGGGTTGAGGCTGCGCGGGATCTCGCGCCGCTTCATCTCTTCGAAGTAGATCATCTGCTCCGACGGCGTCGCGTTGCGCCCGCCGAGCTCGGGCGGCCATCCGGGCACGAGCCAGCCGGCGTCGAAGAGGCGACGTTGCCAGTCACGGGCCCAGGGCTCGAGGTTGGCGCTCGAGAGCTTCGGCGCCGCGAGCACGTCGGCGGGCGGCGCGTGCTCCTCGAGCCAGGCCACCAGCTCCTTCCGGAACGCTTCTTCCGCATCGCCGTACCGCAGTCGCACGGCCGAGACGGTAGTCGCTAACGTCGCCGCCCCTGACACCTGTGTCAGGTTGTCCGGAGCGACCGAGGAGCCTTCCTGAACTCCGAGTTCACCGCCGAGCAGGAGCAGCTGCGTGCGTCGGTGCAGCGCTACCTGGCCGACCGGGCACCGCTCACCTACGTGCGCGACCGGTACGAGGACGCCGGCGCGCGCGACGAGGTCTGGGCCGGGCTCGCCGACCTCGGAGTGACGAGCCTGCTGGTGCCCGAGGCGGTCGGCGGCGCGGGCATGGGCATGGTGGAGGCCGCGGTGGTGCTCGAGGAGATCGGGCGTGCCGTCTACCCGGGCCCGTACGAGGCGTCGGCGATCGGCGCGGCGAGCATCGTGACGACCGCGGGCGACGCCGACGACCAGGCCGCGCTGCTGCCCGACCTCGCGTCGGGCGCGGCCGTCGGCACGCTGGCGCACCTCGAGCCGGGTCGGCGGGCCGCGTGGCGCGCGCCGGTGACGCGAGCCGTCCGCGACGAAGACGGTTGGCGGGTGTCCGGCGAGAAGGCGCACGTCCGCGACGGCGCCGTCGCCGACCACCTCTTCGTGACCGCGACCGACGCCGACGAGCACCTCGCGGTGTTCGCGATCGACGCCACCGACGCGGGTGTCGCCGTCACCGCGACCCCCACCGTCGACGGCAGTCGCAAGGAGGCGACCGTCACCCTCGACGGCGCGCCGGCGCGCCGCCTGGCCGCGACCGACGCCACCGAGGCCGTCGCCGAGGCCGTCGACCGGCTCGTGATCGCGGCGGTGGTCGACGGCGTGGGTGCGGCCTCACGCGCGCTCGAGCTCTCGCTCGAGTACGCGAAGGAACGACGGCAGTTCGGTGTGCCGGTGGGATCGTTCCAGGCCGTGCAGCACCTCTGCGCCGACATGCTGCGCGCCGTCGAGCTCGCGCGCGCGGCCGGGTACTACGCGTGCTGGGCGGCCGACGCGGCGCCGGCCGAGGAACGCCACCGTGCTGCGACGCTCGCCCTCGCGCACTCCGCCGACGCGCTGTACCAGGTCGGCGCGTCAGCGGTGCAGGTGCACGCCGGCGTCGGCTTCACCTGGGAGCACGACATCCACCTCTTCTACAAGCGCCTGCTCACGCTCCAGCACACCGCGGGCGGCTCGCTCGACCAGCTCGACGAGCTCGCCGCGATCGTCCTCGACGAGCCATGACCCCCGGTTTGGAGAGCCGAGGGGGCACGGAGTGCCCCGCAGGCTCTCCGCCAAGCTCAGCCCTCAGCGACGGCGGGTGAGGAGCAGGGCGCCGGCCATCGGGCCGCCACCCGCGCAGGCGACGCCGACCTCGGGGTCGTTCGGCACCTGGCGGTCACCGCCCTCGCCCCACAGCTGGGTGACGGCCTCGTGGATGAAGCCGAAGCCGTGCAGGCGGCCCGACGACAGCTGGCCGCCGTTGGTGTTCAGCGGGAGCACACCGTCGAGCGCGATGTTCTGACCGCCCTCCACGAAGGGGCCCGACTCGCCCTTGCCGCAGAAGCCCATCGCCTCGAGCCAGCACATGGTGATGAACGAGAAGCCGTCGTACATCTCGGCGAGCTGCACGTCCGACGGCTTGAGGTCGGTCCGGCTCCACAGCTGCGGACCGGCGTCGCGCACCGCCATCGACGAGAGGTCGTCGAACTGGTCCCACGACGGACGACCGCGCAGCGCGGTGCCCATCGCCTCCACCTGGATCGCGGGCTTGCGCAAGTCGGGGATCGTGTCGACGCGCGACACGATCACCGCGGTGCCGCCGTCGCACGGGACGTCGCAGTCGTAGAGGCAGAACGGCGTCGAGATCATCCGCGCGTTCAGGTAGTCGTCCATGCTCATCGGGTCGCGGTAGATGCCCTTGGGGTTGAGCGCGGCGTTCTTGCGGGCGTTGAGCGCGATCTGTGCGAGCTGCTCGCGCGTCGTGCCGTACTCGTGGAAGTGGCGCTGGGCGAACATCGCGATCCAGACCGCGGCCGACGGCGCCGAGAACGGCAGCGTCCACTCCATGAAGCCGCTCGCCCGGAAGCCGCCGCTCCCACCACTCCCACCGGGCATGACCGCGGCGCGGCCGCCCGAGCCCTGCGCGCTGCCCTCGTAGACGCTGCGGAAGCAGAGCACGTGCTTCGCGAGACCGGCCGAGACCGCGAGCACGGCGTCGATCACCGCGCCGAGCTGCGACGGTCGCTCGAGCCCGCCCGACCACCAGTCGAGGTCGAGGCGAAGCGCGTCCTGCACCTCGACGACGCCCGCGCCGGAGAAGCCGGGCGGGTTGTCGAGGCCGCCCGGGTACGTCGCGATGCCGTCGATGTCGGCCGTGGTGAGCCCGGCGTCCTCGATCGCCGCGAGGCACGCGTCCAGCGTCAGCTCGAGCGGGTCACGGAAGAGCCGCCGCCCGACGTCGGACTGCCCCGCGCCGCTGATGACCGCACGCCGCTCCCCGACCAGGTCGGTTGCCTCGTTCACCTCAGGCTCCTGGCTTCGGCTCGAAAAGGGGGATCCAGATCTCGTCCTCGACGTGCGCCTCGAACGTCACGTGCACCGGCATGCCGATGGTCACGTCGTCGGGAGCGACGTTGACGAGGTTCGTCGTCAGTCGGACGTCGTCCTGCTCGGGGATGCCCACGATCGCGACGACGAACGGCACCTCGAGGCCCGGCATCCACGGCTGGTGGTTCACGGAGTACGTGAGCACCTCGGCGTCGCCCGACACCGTGGTGACGCCCAGGTCCTTCGAGTGGCACCTCGGGCAGAGCACGCCCGGCGGATGGATGAGGTACTTGCACGCGTTGCACTGCTGGAAGCGCAGCTCACCGTCGCGGCCACCCTGCCAGAAGTGCCGGTTGCGATCGGTGAGCTTGGGGAGGATCCGGAACGGAACCTCGGGCGCGGCACCGGTCGTCGTGTCAGTCACCGTCGTCTTCCTCCGGCTCCTCCGCGGCATCGAAGCCACGGCGTGCGATCGGGATGGCCTCGACGGCCGGCAGCACCCCGAAGCCGGGGCACGTGAGCATGATCGAGCCGAGCACCTCGTCCCACGACGCGCCCACCTCGCGAGCGAGCCGTGCGTGGCGCTCGACGCCCGGCGGGTTGCGCAGGATGACCGTGCACGCGAGCCGGATGAGCTCGTGCGTCTTGCGGTCGGGCGCGCGCAGCGAGTCGATCTGGCTGAGCCAGGAGCTCTGGGCCTCGTGCAGTGCGGGGAAGACGTCGTGGAGCGCCGCCTCGAAGGGGAAGCTCCAGTCGCCGTCGCGGTCGGGCGTCACCGGAGCCGACTCGCCGCTCGGCTGCTCAACGCCCAGCCTTCAACGGGTCGGCAGCGCCGCGACGGCGGTGCCCGCGACCTTGGCTTCGCCGTCGGCGTTCACCACCGAGCACTCGAGATCGACCCGGTGCTCGCCGTCGGCCTCGTACTTCTTGGCCACGGTGACCTGCGTCGAGAGCTGCTCGCCGGGCCACGTCTGCTTGGTGAAGCGCACCTGGAACCGCTTCAGGTTGCCCACGCCCACGTAGTCGGTGATGGCGGTGCCGAGCAGGCCCATGGTGAACATGCCGTGGCCGAACACGCTCGGGAGACCGGCGGCGGTCGCCTGGACGTCGTCGTGGTGCATCGGGTTGAAGTCGCCCGACGCGCCAGCATAGGTGACGAGATCGGTGCGGGTGAGCTCGACGCGGCGCGACGGGCCTTGATCGCCCTCGTTCACGTCGTCGAAGAACAGCTTCTGCTCGGCCATGGCGCGTGAGCGTGGCCCTTCCCTGACGCCGCTGTCAACTTCGCGCCTACGCTCGCCCGGTGCGGCGCGCCCGTGACGTCACGGTCGACCCGATGCCCCCGCGGGTGCAGGGACCGGTCCCGTGGATCGACGCGGGTGTCGGCCTGCTGCGCGACCCGACTGCCTTCTTCGCCCGGGCGCGTCGGCGCCACGGCGACACCTTCGTGGTGGACGCGTTCGGCTTCCGGATGTTCTGCGTCTTCTCCCCCGCCGGCGTCCGCCGCCTCTACGAGGTACCTGAGCGCGAGGCGAGCTTCGGCCTCGCGACCTACCGCCTCATCGGGTTCAAGCTCCCGCCCGAGCTCCTCGCCGGTCGTCGCAACGGCCCGCACCACCTGTTCGGCAACCAACGGGTCGAGAGCTACCTCGAGAACCTCGACGCCGCGGTCGCGCTCGAGCTCGACGCCCTCGGCGACGCGGGTTCGTTCGAGGTCTTCGCCGAGGCGCGCCGCCTCGGCCACCGCCTCGGCTTCGCCTCGTGGGCGGGCGTCGAGGCCGCATCGCCGCGCTTCTTGGAGCGCCTCATCCCGCTGTTCGACCGGATCGACTCGAGCGAGGCGTTCGTGCGTCCCGCGCAGGCGTTCCGCACCTGGGCGACGCGCCGGTCGCGCGAGCGCGCCGCGATGCACGAGATCGAACGGGTCGTGGCGGAGATCTGGGCGGAGCGACAGGCCACCGGCATCGAGCGCGGGGACTTCCTCGAGCAGCTCGTCGGGTCGTACGCCGACCTCCCACCCGACGATGCGGTCGTGGGCGCGGCGCGCGACGTGATCATGCTCCACGTCGGTGCGCAGTCGAACCTGTACGCGGCGCTGGCGTGGACCATCGTGAACGTGCTGCGCGATCCCGAACGCGTGGCCGCGGTCCGCGCCGGCGACGACGCACTGCTCGAGTCGTGCGCGAACGAGTCGATCCGCATGGCGCAGCGGTCCATCACCCTGCGCGAGGTCATCTCGCCCATCGAGGTCACCGACGAGCACCAGACCTACGTGCTCGGTCCCGGGACCTTCCTCACCACCATGCTGAGCGTCACCAACACCTCCGCCGCACCGGGGCTGGAGACCTTCGATCCCGCGCACTACCCGTCCGGACGCCGCCTCGACGATGACGTCGCGGTCCCGGCGAAGGAGCTGGTCAGCACGTTCGGTCACGGTGGGCACTCGTGCCCGGCGGCGCGCTTCTCCATCTCCGCGATCCGGATCGCGGTGCGCGCGTTGGTCGAGACGTACGACCTCGAGCTGATCCCCGGGCCCGTGGCGCCGCGCCGTCGCCAGATCGGCGGCGTCGCGCGCGCCGAGCAACCCGTCCACGTCCGCTACCGCGCACGCGTTCGCGTACCCGAATAGTCTCGGCCGTCGCATGCCCACCGACCTCGCCGACCTGCTCGCGCCCGAGCACACCGCGGTGCTCACCATGGAGCTCCAGCAGGGTGTCGTCGGCGAGGCGGCGAAGATCCCGATGCTGACCGACGAGGTGCGCGCGCTCGGCGTGGTCGAGCGCGCGGCCGAGGTCGTCACCGCCGCCCGACGCGTCGGCGCACGCGTCGTGCACTGCACCGCCGAGTTCCGAGCCGACTGGGCCGGGTCGGCCACCAACGCGCCCTTGCTGCACCGGTTGGCCAAGGGCGATCCGTTCCCGCTCGTGGGCTCGGAGGCCGCGACGGTGATGCCCGAGCTCGGCCCGGAGCCCGGCGACCTCATCTCGCCGCGCCTCCACGGCCTCACCCCGTTCACCGGTACCGAGCTCGACGCGCTCCTCCGCAACCTCGGCGTCAGCACCGTCGTGGCCACCGGGGTCTCGGTGAACGTCGGCGTCACCGGGCTGATCCTGAGCGCGGTCGACCTCGGCTACCGGGTGGCCGTGGTCACCGACGCGGTCGCCGGCATCCCCCGCGAGTATGCCGAGCAGGTCGTCGAGCACACGCTCGCCCAGCTCGCGACCCGAGTGACGGCCGAGCAGGTGGTGGCGACGTGGGCGCAGTGATCGCAGCCGGGCTCGACTTCTCCGGTCTGCTGCGCGACAAGGTGGCGCTCATCACCGGTGCGGCATCCGGCCAGGGCCGCGCTGCCGCGCTGCTCTTCGGCGCCCACGGTGCGCGGGTCGTCGTCGCCGACATCAACGACGAGGGTTCGGCCGAGACGGTCCGAATGCTCGAGGAGCAGGGCTCCGAAGGCATCGCGGTGCACGCCGACGTCGCCGCCCGCCCCGACGTCGACACGATGGTCGACGCGGCCGTCGAGCGCTACGGCACCATCGACGTCCTCTACAACAACGCCGCGGTCCAGATGTCCGGGACGCTCGTCGAGTGCACCGAGGACGACTGGGACCTCACGATCGCGACCAACCTCTCCGCGATCTTCTGGGCCTGTCGGGCCGCATTGCCCCACCTGCTGGCCGGCGACGGCGGGAGCATCATCAACACGGCATCGACGCTCGGCCTCATCGGCTCGGAGGGCTACGCCGCGTACGGCGCCGCGAAGGCCGGCCTCGTGCTCCTTACGAAGCAGATCGCGGTGGAGTACGGACCGGCCGTGCGGGCCAACGTCATCGCGCCGGGCTCGATCGACACGCCCCGCTTCCGCAAGGTGCTGGAGAAGACACCGGGCGCCGACGAGTTCGTCGAGGGGCTCAAGCGGACGATCCCCGTGCGCCGCCTCGGGCTCGCCGAGGACGTCGCCGGCATCGCGCTCTTCCTCGCCAGCGACCTCTCCGCCTACGTGAGCGGCGCCGTGCTCCCCGCCGACGGTGGCCTGGCGGTGTACCGGTGAGCGCGGAGGCACGGCGATGAGCGTCGCGATCGTCACCGGTGGCGGGTCGGGGCTCGGCGATGCGATCGCGCGGCGACTCGCGGCCGACGGGTCGACCGTGGTCGTCGCCGACATCGATGCCGGCGCGGCGGCCGTGGTCGCCGACGCCATCGTCGCCTCGGGGGGCAACGCGGTGGCGGTCGAGTGCGACGTGACCAGTCGCGCGCAGGTGCAGGCGATGACCGATGAGGCCGCCCGCCTCGGACCGATCCGCACGCTCGTCCTCTCCGCCGCGATCGAGAGCATGGTGCCGCTGGTCGATCTCGGCGACGAGGAGTGGCAGCACGTGCTCGACGTCAACCTCAAGGGGCCGTTCCTCTGCATGCAGGCGGCGATCCCCCACATGGTCGAGGCGGGCGGCGGCTCGGTGGTCGCGATGGGCTCGACGCTCGGGCTGATCGTCGCGCCCGGCCATCCGGTGTACTGCGCGAGCAAGGGTGCGCTGGTCAACCTCTGCAAGCAGGCCGCGATCGAGCACGCGCCCGACAACGTCCGGGTCAACGTCCTCGCGCCATCGGCCACCACGACCGGGCTGTTCATGAAGCACTCGGCCCAGGCGCCGGACCCTGAAGCGTTGCGCGCCCAGATCGCGGCCAACATGCCGATGAAGCGACTCGGCACGGCCGAGGACGTGTGTGACGCAGTCGCGTTCCTGGCGTCCGACGCGTCCACCTACCTCAGCGGTGCGGTGGTGCCGCTCGACGGCGGCCTCGCGGCGCGCCGCATGTAGCCGTGCGCGACGGTCAGCGCATCCTCGACGCCGATGGCCACGTCGTCGAGGCCGGCGACGTGTTCGCCGAGGTGCTTCCGGCCGGCGTCGAGATGTTCGACCTCCCGCCGACGACGCCGTACGAGATGTGTGGCGACATCGAGCTGCTCCGGGATCAGCTCGACCACGGCTTCGACGCGCCGTCGTACCTGCGGGCGATGGACGCGCAAGGCATCGATGCGGCCGTGCTCTACCCCTCGATGGGGCTCTTCGTGCCGTACGTCCCGGAGCTCGACGCCGATGCCTCGGCCGGCGCGTGTCGCTCCTACAACGAGTGGATCGCGGCGTACTGCGCGACCGATCCCGCGCGACTCGCCGCGGTCGGCACGGTGCCGCGCGACCCCGATCAGGCCCCGGCGGTCGCCGAGCACGCGCTCGGCCTCGGCCTCGTGGGCGTGACCGTCCGACCCAACCATCTCGGCGGTGAGTACCTCGACGCCCCGGCGTGGGATCCCCTCTACCGCGCCCTTGCCGACGTTGACGGCGTGCTCGCGATCCACGAGGCCCTCGGCGTCCGTCGGGGCACGACGATCGGCTCGGATCGCTTCACGTCGTTCGCGGCGCGCCACATGTGCTCGCACCCGCTGGAGCAGATGACCGCGGCGGTGGCGATGCTCCTCGGCGGGGTGTGCGAGCGCCACCCGGACCTGCGCGTCGCGTTCCTCGAGTCGGGCACCGGCTGGCTGCCCTACTGGCTCCACCGCCTCGACGAGCACCGCGAGTGGATGGCGGACGGCGAGTGCGCGGACCTCAGCCTGGCGCCGAGCGAGTACTTCGCCCGTCAGTGCGCGATCTCGTCGGACCCGGAGGACGGGCTCGCGGCCATGACCATCGCCGCGGTCGGCGCGGACCACGTGATGTGGGCCAGCGATTTCCCGCATCCCGACGCCGCGTTCCCCGACGCGGTCGACGAGTTCCTCGCGCTCGTGCCCGACGTCCCGACTGCCGACCTCGACCGCGTGCTGTGGGGCACCCCGCTCGCGTTCTACCGCCTCGAGGAGCGCTTCGGCACCTCGGCCTAGAGGGAGGTGGACGCACGGCCGATCGTGCTCGCCACCCGGCGCCGGACCGCGTCGATCACCCGGCGGTTCCCGAGCTCGTTCGCGTGCGAGCAGGGCGATCGATCGACCACCTCGGCCAGGTCGGCGATGCCGACGTGGCACCGCACCACCACTCGTCGGCGTCCGCGGCTCGCGTCGGCGCCGGCCGACTCGACCGTCGCCACGATGTCGCCCAGCGACACGTTCGTGCCGAAGCCGAGCACGCTGAGGCGGACGTCGATGTCGGCCGCGATCGGATCGACGATGACGCCGCGTCCCCATTCCGGCAGCGCGTCGAGATCAGCACTGCCCGGAGCCATGGCCGTCACCGCGGGTGCGTTCGCGGCGTCGAAGAGGTCGCACAGACGCTCGCGGTCCTTGCCCGTCTCCTCACCGCAGAGGTCGCCCACCGCGTCGACTGCGGTCTGCACCACTTCGTTGGAGATCTCGCCCTGCGTGAACGACAGCAGCAGCACGCCCTTGCTCGGCGTCCCCACGGTGATCACGTGCGCGAGCGAGTCGGCCACAGGTGCGTCGTCGAGCACCTGGCCCTGCGCGTAGCGCGCCGCGAGCCCGCCCATCGAGTGGGCGACGAGGACGATGCGTCGGCCCGCCGCGTCGGCCAGGCACGTGATCGCTGCCGCGAGCGCGGGGCCGATGGCGGGGTCGGTGACCCACTCGGTCGAGTGGTCGGAGTAGTCGAAGGTGTATGCCACCGCGCCCGGGATCGCGGCGATGGTGTCGAGCATGCTCGGCCGACCGTCCCGCTCGTCGCGGAACACCGACGGTCGGCCGGTGAAGCCGTGCACGAACAGCACCGGCGTGCCGGTCGTGACCCCGCGGGACTCCCGAGCCATGATCGCGCCGTCGCAGGCGAGCGGGAGGCGGGTCCGTTCGCCCGCCGCTGCCGGGGA
This sequence comes from uncultured Bifidobacteriaceae bacterium, assembly GCA_964555735.1. Lineage (GTDB taxonomy): Bacteria > Actinomycetota > Acidimicrobiia > IMCC26256 > PALSA-555 > CAZKTS01. The sequence goes on along the minus strand of CAZKTS010000019.1, from coordinate 4,005 downwards.
GGCGGTCGGCACCGCGCCGGCGACCAGGGCGGCCACGACGATGCCGGCGGCCAGCGCAGCCCGCGCCCGGCCGCGACCGGTCAGTCGGCGTTCGGCTGCGCGGCGCGCGCGATCTCGTCGAACAGGAACGGTGCGACCCAACGTGCGCCATCTTCGGAGAAGTGACCGCCATCTCGCGGTCGGAGGGTCACACCATCGCGCGTCTCGGGGCAGGGCGGACCGTCAGGGCAGACGATCGAGGCGAGGTCGACCAGGCCCACGTTCGGGCGCTCGCGCGCGTAGTGGCGGAAGAACTTGTTGAGGTAGTCGATGCGCTCCGTGACCCCCGGCTGCGGGACGCCGCGCTCGCTGAACGCGGCGGGTGCGGGAAGCTCGACGAGCAGGACCTTCGCCCCGCCGGCGCTCAACCGGGCGACCGACTGGTCCATGAGCTGGGTCCAGACCTGGGTGCCGCGCGGCGACTGGAGCGCGACGGTCTCACCCCCGACGATGCGGTCGGCAGTCTCCCAGGTGCTCAGCCATACGACGATGGCCGGGTTCTCGGCCGCGATCGTCTCCTCCTGGTAGCCCGGCACGCGGTCGGAGCAGTTGCCGCCCCACGGCACGACGACGCCGTCGGCGCCGAGCGGGATGCCCTCCATCACGCCGCAGCCGGGCCGGACCGCGGCACTGAGCGCCACCCCGTTGAGGGCGGCCTCCTGCGCGAGCGCCGGTGCGAGGGTGTCGGCCACCGAGTCGCCGATCAGGACGATCGGACCGGGCGGCGGCGGCACGGGGGCGGGCACGCCCGGTGTGGCCGGCGGCGCCGTCGTGCTGGACACCTCCGGCGCCTCCGTGCGCAGCACCTTGTTGGGGCTCGCGGTCACGTAGCGCGGCGGCGGTTCGGCGCCCTGGGTCCCGAGCACGAGCACGAGCGCGCCGACCGCCAGCCCGGCGGGCGCCGCGATCCAGGCCCGCTTGCCGCGCAGCAGGGTCCCGCGTCGGATCGGCAGCTCGAGCAGATAGAAGGACAAGGTCGCGATCGCGAACGTCACCGCGAGCCGCACCCCGGCGAGCTCCCACCCGACGAGCCGAGTGCGGCCCTCCGAGATCGCGATCTGCACCGGCCAGTGCCAGAGGTAGAGGCCGTACGAGATCGCGCCGACCCAGCGGATCGGACGGATGCTCAGGAGCGAGATGAGCGGCGACGACGCGGGCTGCACGATCGCGCTCACGACGCCCGCGCACGCGAGCTCGAACGCGAGGAATCCCCACGGGTAGAGGATCGAGTCGTGGTCGCCGAACGCGGCGAAGGCGACGACGCACGCGGCCGCGGCGACGATGCCGAGCACCTGCAGCCATCGGCCGGTGATCGCGCGACCGCGATGACGGGCGAGGACCATCGCGAGGAGCGCGCCGATGAGGAGGCCGTGCGCTCGTGAGTCGGTGCCGTAGAACGCCCGTGACGGATCGGTCGGCTCGAACAGCCACGACATCGTCGCGGCCGACGCCACGAGGCCCGCAACGCACACCGTCGCAAACACGCGCGTGCGGCCCCGCCCCAGCCACAGACAGCCGAACGCCACCAGCGGCCACACGAGGTAGAACTGCTCCTCGATCGCGAGCGACCACATGTGCCGGAAGGGCGACGCTTCGCTCACGAGATCGAAGTACGACTGGCCCGACGCGATGAAGTGCCAGTTGGCGCCGTAGAGCAGCGTCCATACGCCGTCGTTGCGCACGACCTGGATGCGGTCGGCGGCGACGGCGAAGGCCGACCAGATGCCCACGGCCCCGACGAGGAGCACGAGGGCCGGCAGCAGCCGGCGGGCCCGGCGCGCCCAGAACGCGCCGAACGCGATCTTCGACGTCCGGCCCCACTCGACCAGCAGCAGCGACGTGATGAGGTAGCCGGAGAGGACGAAGAAGAGGTCGACGCCGAGGAAGCCGCCGGTCAGCTCCTCCGCGCCGAAGTGGTAGGCGATGACGGCACCGACCGCGACCGCGCGCAGGCCGTCGAGCGCCGGACGGTGCGGGAAGCTCCTGGGGAGCGACGACGCCTCGTGGTCGGCGTCGGGGTCCGAGCGCCACGAGATCGACGTGTCGGGTGCGGGGCCCGGGCTCATGCCCCGTCCTCCTCGCGTTGCCCCCATCGGCGGCGCACGAAGCCGCACGCGAGATCGGCCGCGAGGAGCGCGACCGCGAGCCAGCCGAGCTCGGGCTCACCGAGCGCCTTGCTCAACGCCAGCGCGAGCGGCGCACCGGCCGCGAGGACGATGCGGCCCGTCGCGAGTCGCGTCGCACCGAGGGCTGCGAGACCGGCGAGCAGACCGATCCACCACCGCGAGATCAGCGCCGCACCGATCGCCACCCCCACCGCGGCGACCAGGGCGGCCGACAGCGCGGGTGCAGGCTCGGGATACCGCAGCGCGGACGTGAGCGAGGGCTCGGCCACGAGCAGGACCGGGCCGCGACGCCGGGTGACGAACACGATGCCGAGGCAGATGACGACCGCGAGGGCCGAGACCGCCATCCCGATCCAGACCACACCTTGCGCCGTCCACCGGACGTGGATCTCCATCGTGCCCGCCGCATCGGGGCGCACGACCCAACCGTTCGCGTATCCGTCGACGAGGCGGGCTTCACCGAGCGACGGGCCGTCGACCACGTCCGCGGTCCAGGCGTCGCTGTGGCTCTCGCCGACGACGAGCCAGAACGGTGTGCCGTCGGTGCGCACGCGGACGTCATAGGACCCGGGCCCGTGGTCGGTCACCTGCACCCGCGCGCCCGACGATCGCAGGGGTGCGCCGAGGGGGGTGACGGTCGCAGGCGCGCCGGCGGCGTCCGACGACAGCACGACCTGGTCGATGTCGATCCCGGTGTCGAGCCCAGGCGCCGCGCGCAGCGAGTGGCTGCCGGCGCTCAGCCCGATCGCCGCCCCACACGCTTCGAGCGCGAGACCCCGGCGCGCCGCGCTGGCGTCGCCCGCGATCCGCACCGGCAGCGCGTCGCCGTCGAGTCGCACGAGGTCGTCACGGCAACCGGTGTCGATCGCGCCCGTGACGGGTGCCGCCGGCGCCGCCGCACCACCCGGTCCGGCGAAGCCGACCTCCGCCAGGGCGACGGGCATCGGCACTGCGGCACGCGAGCGATCGTCGATCGTGGTGACCGGCCGGACCGCTTCGACGACGAGGCGAAGATCGTGCCCCGTCACCGCGTCGAACGTCACGGGCACCGTCTGCACCGCGCCGGCCGCGGCGCCGTCCACGACCGGCGGGACCTCGATGGTGCGCGCCGGCACGCCGTCGACCTCGAGACGGAGCCGCGTCGGGACGGAGTGCCGACCGTCGGCCACGACCGTCAGGGCCGCGTGGTCGACGGTCGCCGGCCCGTCGAGCTGCGCCTCGAGGGACTGGCCCTCCTGGGTGCCGAACCGGGCGGTCCACGCCGTGGCGGGATCGCCGTCGAAGGCGCGCGACGCGCGCGCAGCGGCGTCGCCCGCCAGGTGACCCGAGGACGTGAACACGACGCCCGGCGCCGCCGTGCCGAGCACCTCGTCGAGGATCTCGTCGGGAGCGTTTGGGTTCACGCGCGCGGTCCCGCTCAGCCCCAGCTCGCGCGCGTCCGGCAGGACGAAGCGCCGCGCCAGCGAGAGCTCGATGTCCTGACGCTCGCGGTCGCTCGGCTCGACCCGGAGCCGACTGAGGACGACGTCGAGCCGGTGGCCTTCCGCATCGTCGCCGATGCGTCGGGCGAGGTCGACGGGCAGGCGGATGGTCTCGGTGGCGCGGACGTCGTCGAGGCGGACCTCGGCGAACCCGACCGGATTGCTGCCGACGGGGTCGGCATCGCCCAGGTTGGTCGCGAGCGGCTCGATCTCGATCGTGTGGACGTCCTGCTCCGGGAACCGCACGACCTGGCCCTCGGGCGTCAGGGAGTCGGGCCCGAGCTCCACGGTGATGGGCGCCCCGTCGTCGATGCGGACGCTCGCCCGCGTCAGCACGCGGCCGCGCTCCCCCACCTGGG
>CAZKTS010000018.1:0-16131 GCA_964555735.1 uncultured Bifidobacteriaceae bacterium | reverse complement strand
CAGCGCAGCTTCTACTTCGCCCCCATCCGGGTCGGCGACGTCATCACGTGCACCGCGACGCTCGTCGACGCGTACGAGAAGGAGGGCAAGGTCGGACCGATGCTCTTCCTCGTCGACGAGTCGCGTTGGACGAACCAGGACGGCGAGCTCGTGAAGCTCGGCTACCGCACCTCGATCTACCACTGACCACGAGCAGGAGAACCCGCATGGCCACCGTCACCCACCCCAGTGCGAAGACCGCCGAGATCAAGGCGCGCCTCGACCACCCGATCGTCGACGTCGACGCGCACCAGCTCGAGGTCGTCCCCGTCCTGCTCGAGTTCATGCGCGAGACCGGCGGGCCGGGCATGCCCGACCGGTTCCTCGAGTACTTCGCGTGGGTCCGGCGGACCTTCGGCATGACGCCCGAGCAGCGGGCCGACACGCGCGCCGCCATGCCGGTGTGGTGGCCGATGCCGACCGAGAACACGGTCGACCGTGCCACCACCGTGCTGCCCGGCCTGCTCTACGAGCGCATGGAAGAGATCGGCCTGGACTTCTCGGTCGTCTACCCGGGCACCGGCCTCCTCGTGGTGACGCTGCCGGGCATGGCCGACGACGAGCTGCGGCGCGCGGCGGCGCGTGCCTACAACCTGTACAACGCCGAGATGTTCAGCGGGCTCGAGGACCGGCTCACGCCGGCCGCGGTCATCCCGATGCACACGCCGGGCGAGGCGATCGAGGAGCTCGACTACGCGATCGGCACGCTCGGTCTCAAGGCCGCGCTGTTCGCCGGCGACGTCATGCGCCCGGTCCCCGCCGTCGCGCGGGAGCACCCTGAGCTGGCGGACCAGGTCATGTACCAGGACTGCTTCGGCATCGACAGTCCGTACGACTACGACCCGGTCTGGCAGAAGTGCATGGACCTCGGCGTCGCACCGACGTTCCACTCGGGCCCCATCGGCCGGGGGTCGCGTGCGTCGATCTCGCGTCACCAGTACAACCAGATCGGCGGCTTCGCCGAGGGCGGCGAGGCGATCGCCAAGTCGCTGTTCATGGGCGGGGTGCCGTACCGCTTCCCCGACCTGAAGTTCGGCTTCCTCGAGGGCGGCGTCGCGTGGGCCCAGGGCCTGTACTGCCGGATGCTCGAGCACTGGAAGAAGCGCAACATCGAGGCGATCCAGATCCTCAACCCGGCGCTGCTCGACAAGGACTACTTCAAGGACCTGATCGACAAGCACGGGCACGAGCGGGTCAAGGCGCACCGCGACCGTCTCGTCGACGACCTGTCGTGGGCCGACCACCCCGACGAGCTCGACGACTGGAGTGCGTGCGGTCTCGAGTCGGCCGAGGACTTCTACCGCCAGTTCGTGCCGAACTTCTACTACGGGTGTGAGGGCGACGACCGCCTGAACGCGTGCGCGTTCGACACGAAGGTGAACCCGATGGGCGCGCGCCTGAACGCGATGTTCGGTTCCGACATCGGCCACTTCGACGTCGAGGACATGGCCGAGATCGTCGAGGAGGTCTACGAGCTCATAGAGGACGGGCTGGTGTCCGACGCCGACTTCCGGGACTTCACCTTCGAGAACGCGGTGCGCCTGCACGGCGGGATGAACCCGACGTTCTTCGAGGGCACCGCGGTCGAGCGGGAGGCCGCCGACGTCCTGGCCAAGGCCGCCGAGGCGTGATCGCGCCGATCGCGCTCGCCGACCTCGGCCGCACCGCGCAGGGTGTGGCCCGGCCCGAGGACGTCCAACGCGCGCCCGACGGGCGCGTGTTCGTGTCCGATGCCGGGGCGATCGTCAGCGAGATCCTCGCCGACGGGTCCGTACGTCGCGTCGGTGCACCGACCGGGGGTGAGCCCAACGGCTTCACGATCCTGGCCGACGGTGCGACCGCGGTCGTGGCCGACTTCGCGCAGGGCGTGCTCCGTCGCGTCGACCTCGAGACGGGCGCGGCCGAGGACTGGGTGTCGGAGGTCGAGGGCCGCCCGCTGGGGGCCGTCAACTACGCGCTGGCCGATCGCTCGGGCGCGGTCTGGGTGAGCACGTCGACCCGGCAGGACCCGGCAGCGTCGCTCGCGATGGGCGCCGCCGACGGGTTCATCTTCCGCGTCGACCCCGACGGCACCGCCGCCCTCGTGGCCGATGAGGTGTGCTGGCCCAACTGCATGACCTTCGACGACGACGAGCGGCACCTCTACTTCTGTCGCTCGGCCTACGGCGACGTCGCGCGCGCCCCCGTGGTGGACGGCACCGGGCTCGGCGCGATCGAGCGGTATGGGCCCCCGCTCGGGGCCCGCCGCGACGACGAGTACGGGATGGAGCACCTCGCCGCGTTCGGTCAGCCCGAGGTCCTGGCGCGCTGGGGCCTCACCGACGGTTGCGGCTTCGATGCGGACGGGAACCTGTGGGTGACCGTGCTCTCGGCGAACCGCATCGTCGCGATCACGCCCGACCAGGAGGACGTGGTGGTGATCGAGGACCCGGAGGGCACGATCCTCCAGTCGCCCACGAGCGTGGCGTGGGCCGGTGACGATCTGCGCGATCTCTACATCGGGTCGCTGGTCAGCGACTACGTCGTGACCGCGCGGAGCCCGGTGGCCGGACGTGCGCGGGGCTGACGCCGAGGCTCCGAGCGCACTCGACGCGATGCTCGGGCGCCGGAGCGCCCGCGCGCTCGGGCTCCCCGGGCCGAGCCCGAGCGAGCTCGAGACCGTCCTGCGGGCGGCGTCGACCGTGCCCGACCACGGGCGGCTCCGCCCGTACCGCTTCGTCGTGGTGGAGGGGGAGGCCCGCGAGCGGTTCGGCGACGCGCTCGTGGCGGCGACCGAGGAGCTCGAGGGGCCGCTCCCGGCGGACGCGCGCGAGCGGTGTCGCGCCAAGGCGTTCGTGGGTCCGACCGTCGTCGTGATCGTCGCGTCGCCCCGGCCGGGGAGCCGGATCGCGGCGTGGGAGCAAGTGGCGACGGCCGCGTGCACCGGGTATGCGATCTCGCTCGCCGCGCACTCGCTCGGACTCGGCGCGGTCTGGAAGAGTGCTGCGTTCATGGAGGGCACCGCGCTGCGTGGACTGTTCGAGCTCGCGGACCACGAGCAGCTCCTCGGCTGGGTCAACGTGGGCCGGCTGGTCGCCGCCCAGCCGCCGTCGGCACCGCTCGACCTCGCGAGGACGGTCCGCGTCCTGCCGGCCTCCGGCGGCGCCGACCGGCCGGTGCCCGCTCACCCGTGATCTGAACCCACTGCCGACGCACGTGCCCCAGGAGGCCTCACCCCGATGACCGGTGCCGACACCACCCCCAGCGATCCGCTCGATCTCACCGGCCGCCGTGCCGTCGTCACCGGCGCGAGCGCCGGCATCGGCGCCGCGGTCGTGCGTACGCTCGCCGCTCGGGGTGCGACGGTCGCGTGCTGCGCGCGGACCCAGGCGACGCTCGACGAGCTCGCCGCCTCGTGCGCGGGGCTCCCCGGCGAGGTCCGCCCGTTCGTCGCCGACATGGCCGACGCGGATTCCATCGCCACGTTCTGCGACGACGCCGAGTCGGCGATCGGTTCGCCCGACACGCTGGTCAACAACGTCGGCGCGTCGCCGTCGAGGAACTTCCTCCACATGAGCGACGACGACTGGATGGAGCTGGTCACCCTCAACCTACTCTCGGCGGTCCGCACGACGCGCCGCTTCCTGCCCGGCATGCGGAAGGCGTCGTTCGGGAGGGTCGTGATGGTGTCGAGCGTGGCGTCGCGCTATCCGAGCGCGGCGCTGGTCGACTACGGCGCGACCAAGGCCGCGCTCGACGCGACCACCAAGGCGATCGCGCGCAAGTACGCGGCCGACAACGTGCTCATCAACTCGGTGCTGCCCGGCCGGGTGCGGACATCCATGTGGGAGCGGGCGGCCGGCGAGATCGCCGCGTCGAGCGACCGCGACATCGAGGACGTGTTCGCCGACCGCAGCAAGGACATCCCGTCCGGACGCTTCGGTACGCCCGACGAGGTCGCCAACGTCGTCCTCTTCCTCTGCTCCGGCCTTGCCACCTACCTCGCCGGCTCGACCGTGGTGGTCGACGGGGGCCTGGCGAGCGGGATCGTCTGACTCAGAGCCGGCCCGCCGCCGAGGTCCATCCCTCGGCCCGCAGCAGGCGGACGAGCAAGATCACCGGCACGAGGCCGATGAGCACGATGAGGAGCGCGGGGAGCGCGGCGACGTCGAGCCGCGAGTCCTTGGTCGCCTCGAAGACCGCGATGGCGAGGGTGTCGGTGCCCAGCGGGCGTAGGAGCGCGGTCGCGGGCAGCTCCTTCATCACCTCGACGAGCACGAGCAGACACGCAGCCAGCAGGCCGGGGCCGAGCAGCGGGACGTGCACGTCGGCGAGCACGCGGGTGCGGTCCGCACCCAGGCTGCGGGCGGCATCGTCGAGGCGCGGGTCGATGCGCTGCATGCGGGCCTCGATGGCGAAGAACGCGAGCGCGTTGAAGCGCATGATGTAGGCGATCACCAGGCCGAGGATCGACCCGGTGAACAACAGCTCGACGTTGACGTTGAACAGGCTGTCGGCGGCGTCGACGATGCGGCGATCGAGCCAGACGAGGGGCACGTAGACCGCGACCGCGATCACCGTGCCGGGCACCGCGTACCCCACGGTCGTGAGGCGCGTGAGCACGGAGCCCGCGCGCGTGGGCCGCAGTCGCTGGCCGTACACCAGGATGAGCGCGATGCCCAGGGTTGCGAGTGCGGTGATCACGCCGAGGAGCAGCGTGGTCCCGGCCGCTTCGCCCAGCCCGGGCAGCGTCGTGCCGTCGGCGATCGTCTCGAACGACCACGCCACGAGCTGCGCCGACGGCACGAAGAACACGATCACGAGCAGCAGCCATCCCGGCATCGCCGCCAACGCGGCCTTCCAGCCGCGCAGGCGGCGCGGCTCGACCGCGTCGCCGCGCGCCAGCGACTGGTTGTAGCGCGCCTTGCCGCGCATCAGCCGCTCGACCGTCACGATCATCAGCGTGAGGGTGAGCAGCACGGTCGCGAGCTGGAGGCCGGCTGCCTCGTCGAACGCGCCGTTCCACACGCGATAGATCGCGCTGGTGAGCGCGCGCACCCCCAACAGGTTCACGGTGCCGAAGTCGGCGAGCGTCTCCATCACCGCCAGCGCCACGCCCGCCGCGAGGGCGGGGCGTGCGAGCGGCAGCGCGACGCGCCGGATCGAACCGCCGTACGTGTGCCCGAGCGACCGGGCGGCCTCCATGGTCTGGCGCGACTGGCCGAGGAACGCGCTGCGCCCGAGCACGTAGACGTACGGATAGAGGACGGCGGTGAGGATGACGATGGCGCCGGCCGTGCTGCGGATCCCCGGGATGCGCAGGCCGCCGCCGAGGAGGCTCGACTGGAGCGGGTTGGCGAGCCCGTACTGGCCGAGCACCACGAACACGAGCACGTAGCCCGGCATCGCCATCGGCAGCACGAGGGCCCAGTCGAGGAGCCGCCGCCCCGGGAAGTCGTAGAACGAGACGAGCAGCGCCATCCCGCCGCCGATGACGAGGGTGCCGAGGCCCACCCCGAGCGCGAGGACGATGCTCGTGCGGAGCGCGTCCGGGAGCAGGGCGCGGGCGATCGCGTCCATGCCCACGCCGTCGTGGAAGAAGCTCGCGGGCAGCGCGAGCAGCGGAGCGATGAAGAGCACCGCGAGGGTCGCGGTGAGGACGAGCCAGCCCGACCCGGGCCGGCGCGGCTTCGCACGCGGTGCGCCGCCGGACACGGCCGTCGGCGCGGTCGTGCTCGTCAGTTCCAGCCCACTTCGAGCATCAGCGCGATCGCCTCGTCGAGGAGCGGACCGGCGTTGGCAACGTCGATCGGATCACGCTTCACGTCCGCCCAGTCCGCGATGTGCTTCGCGGGCGGCACCTTCGGGTTCGCGGCGAACTCGCTGCCGGTGGTGAACTCGTGCTGGCCCTTCACCGAGGTGAGGTACTCGAGCAGCTTGATCGCGGCTTTGCGCTGGTCGGTGCCTTTGACCACGCCGGCACCCGACACGTTGGCGTGCGCACCGGCGCCGTCCTGATCGGGCCACGCCGGGGCGACGGGGAAGTCGGGATCGTCCTTGAGGATGCGACCGAGGTAGTAGTGGTTCGCGAGCCCGACGTCGCAGTCACCGGCCGCGATCACGCCGAGCATCTCGCCGTCGGAGTTGATGATCGTCGGGTCGTTGGCCATCCAGGACTCGAGCAGGGCCTTCGTCGCGTCGTAGCCGCGCTTGGCGATCATGTCGGCGACGAGGGACTGGTTGTACTCGTTGTTCGAGGTGCGCAGGCAGGTGCGGCCCCGGTAGCGCGGGTCGCCGAGGTCTTCGTAGCTCGTGACCTGGCCCTCGGGCACTCGTTCGGTCGAGACCACCGGCACCCGGAGGCGCGTGGTGAGCGCCCACCACTCGTTCCCGGGGTCGTGGAGCTCGGGCGGCACGTTGGCCTCGAGCGTCGGCGTGTCGACCGACTCCAGCAGGCCGGCCTGCTCGGCGCGCCAGAGGTTGGCGAGGTCGGTGGTGACGAGGACGTCGGCCGGCGTGTCGTCGCCCTCCTGGTCGAGGCGCTCGAAGAGCTCGGGGCCGGTGCCCCCGCGCAGCTCGACCGAGATGCCCGTGTCGCGCTCGAAGTCCTCGAAGACCTGCTCGTCGCCGTAGTGGGCCCGGCCGTTGTAGATCACGAGCGTGTTGCCGTCGTCGGCCGAGCCGACGAGCGTCACCCCGACGATCACGACGACGAGCACCAGGGCCATGACCGGGATGGGCCACTTGCGGCGGATCAGGCTGGAGAGCATGCGGTCCCTCGGTGTGGGACGGGGGTGTGGGACGGGGTGCGGTCGGCCGGGCGCCGGCCGGCACGGGGCGTGGGGGGTGGGCGACTTTCGTAAGGCTGCCCTGAGTGTACATTCGTGGCTGTGCAGTCTTCGGTCGAGGAGCGCCCAGCCGTGCGGGAGCCGGCCGTCGGACGCGCACCGGCGCCCCCCGCGATCGAGGTCAGCGGCGTCGACAAGCGCTTCGGTGCCCAGCGAGCGGTGGTGGACGCGTCGCTCACCGTCCCGACCGGTTCGATCGTCGCGCTCGTGGGCCCGAGCGGCTCGGGCAAGACGACGCTGCTGCGCATCATCGCCGGGTTCGAGGCGCCCGACGCGGGCACCGTGCGGATCGGTGGCGAGGTGGCCGCGGGCGACGGCGTCTGGATCGAGCCCGAGCAGCGCCGGATCGGCATGGTCTTCCAGGACGGCGCGCTCTTCCCGCACCTGAGCGTGGCCGGCAACGTCGGCTTCGGCGACGCCGGTCCCGAGCGGGTCGAGGAGTGCCTCGCGCTCGTGGGGCTGGCCGACCGCGCGAAGTCCTATCCCCACGAGCTCTCCGGCGGTGAGCGCCAGCGGGTCGCGCTGGCGCGCGCGCTCGCGCCGCGTCCCGACGTCGTGCTCCTGGACGAGCCGTTCGCGTCACTCGACGCCGCGCTCCGCCTGACCCTGCGCGAGGAGGTGCTCTCGATCCTGCGCACTGCGGGCCAGAGCGCGCTGCTCGTCACCCACGACCAGGAGGAGGCGCTGTCGCTTGCCGACGAGGTCGCGGTGATGCGCGACGGTCGGGTCGAGCAGACCGGCAGCCCCGACGAGGTGTACGCGCGGCCGCGTTCGCGTTGGGTCGCGCAGTTCCTCGGCGACGCCGAGATCCTGAGTGGCACCGCGCGCGGCGGCGCGGTCGACTGCGAGCTCGGTCACCTCGTCACGCCCGACGCACGCGAGGGTGAGGTCGATGTCGTGGTGCGCCCCGAGGCGATCGCGATCGTCCCGGGTGCCTCCGCGACTGCGACCGACGGCGTCTCGGCCCGAGTGGTCGGACGCTCGTTCTTCGGGCACGACCAGATCGTCGTGCTCGAGCTCGCGAGCGGACGCGTGGTCCGCAGTCGCAGCTCGGGGCTCCAGACCTGGCGGGTGGGCGACGACGTCCGGCTCCGGGTCGACGGGCCGGTCGCCACGCTCGTGGCGTCATCCAACGGCCGAGCCTGACCCAGCCGCCGGCGCGTCAGGTCGCGGCCTCCAGCACCGCGCGGGCGCGACGGGCCATCGGCTCGTCGACCATCTCACCCTCGAAGTCGAGCGTTGCCTCGCCGCGTGCCGCCGCAGCCTCGTAGGCCGCGAGGAGCCGCGCGGCGCGGTCGACCTCTTCGGCCGACGGTGTGAACGCCTCGTGGGCGAGCGCGACCTGCGCCGGATGGATGCAGAGCTTGCCCCGGTAGCCCAGGGCCCGGGCCTCTCGGGCCTCGGTGAGGAAGCGCGTGTCGTCGCGGAAGTCGGCGACGATCTGATCGATCGCGTGCACCTCACCGAGGCGCGCCGCGAGCGCGACCCGTGCACGCGCGTACGCCACCTCGACGTTGCCGGCCGTGCGCACGCCGCCCATGTCGGCGACGAAGTCTTCGGCCCCGAAGTAGCACCAGCGCACCGGATCACGGAGGATCGCTTCGCACGCGGCGACGCCGCGTGCGCTCTCGATGCCGGCGAGGATCGGGAGGCTGCCGACGCGCTCCAGGGCGGCGGCGACCGCCTCGACGTCCCCGCGTGACTCGAGCTTCGGCACCACCACGCCCGAGAGCTCGGGCACGAGCGCGTCGAGATCGGCCGCGAACCACGGCGTCGACGGGGCGTTCACGCGGACGAACACCGCGAGGCCGGGCTCGGCGTCGAGCAGCTCGCGTGCACCGGCCGCCGCCTGCTCGCGCGCCGCTTCCTTCGCCCCGGGCGGTACGCCGTCCTCGAGGTCGAGGAAGACCGCGTCGGGCTTCGCACGCGGTGCCTTGGCCACGAGATCGGGGCGGGTGGCGGGGACGGTGAGGAGGCTGCGCAGGCGGCTCACGTGCGCAGCTCCTCGAGGTCGCGGAAGTGCTCGAGCGCCTCGGGGTTGCTGAGCGCCTCGGTGTTGGCGACCGGCCGCCCGTGCACGACGTCGCGCACCGCGAGCTCGCTCAGCTTGTTGCTCCGGGTGCGGGGCAGGTCCGGCACCGCGACGATCCGCGCCGGCACGTGCCGGGGCGACGCGCCGGTGCGGATCCGCGTCCGGAGGTGATCCTGGAGCTCGGGTGTGAGCGTCGCACCCGGCGCCAGGACCACGAACAGGACCACGCGCACGTCGTGCTCCCACTCCTGCCCGATCACCAGGCAGTCGCGGATCTCGTCGACGTTCATGACCTGGCGGCTGATCTCGGCGGTGCCGATGCGCACGCCGCCCGGATTCAGCGTCGCGTCCGAACGACCGTGGATCACGACGCCACCGTGCTCGGTCCATTCCGCGAAGTCGCCCTGGTGCCAGCGTCCGGGGAAGCGCTCGAAGTACGTCGCGCGGAACCGGGCGTCGTCGGGGTCGTTCCAGAGGCCGAGCGGCATCGACGGGAACGCGTTCCGACAGACGAGCTCACCCCGCTCGCCGGGCCCGAGCGGCTCGCCGGCCGCGTCGAGCACCGCGATGTCGAGGCCGGGCGACGCCTGCTGGATCTCACCGGCCCAGACCGGACCGGTGGGGTCGCCCCCGACGAGGCAGCCACAGAGGTCGGTGCCGCCAGAGATCGAGCAGAGGTGCACGTCGGGCTTCACCGCGTCGTAGACGTAGACGAAGTCCTCGGGCGCGAGCGGTGAACCGGTCGACGCGATCGTGCGCACCGTCGTGAGGTCATGCGTCTCGCCGGGCCGCACGTCGGCCTTCCGGAGCTCGTCGAGGAACCGGGCCGACGTCCCGAACAGGGTGATGCCGAGCTCGTCGGTGAGGTCGAAGAGGGTGGTCAGCGCGGGGTGCGCCGGCGCGCCGTCGTACGCGACGAGGGTGGCACCACTCGCGAGCACCGACGCGAGCCAGTTCCACATCATCCAGCCGGTGGTCGTGAAGTACGAGACGCGATCGCCGGCGCGCACGTCGCACTGGAGCTGCTGCTCGGACAGGTGCTTGAGGAGCACGCCACCGGCCCGGTGCACGATGCACTTCGGTGCGCCCGTGGTGCCCGAGGAGAAGAGGACGTACCAGGGGTGGTCGAACGGCAACGGGACGAGCTCGACCGCGCCCGACGCGTGCGGGGCGAGCCACTCGTCCCAGGTGATCGCGCCGGGTGGAGGCGTGAGCGACGACGCCTCGTCGGTGTACGGCAGCACCACCACCTGGGTGACCGACGGCAGGCGTTCGAGGATCGCGGCCAGGCGCTCCGTGCAGTCGAACCGCCGCCCGTTGTAGAGGTAGCCGTCGACGGCGACGAGCACCCGCGGCTCGATCTGTCGAAACCGGTCGACCACGCCGTCGACCCCGAAGTCCGGTGAGGTGGAGGAGAAGACGGCGCCGATGCTCGCGGCGCCGAGCATCAGGGCGTAGGCCTCGGGGACGTTGGGAAGCCACGCCGCGACGCGGTCGGATGCGCCCACGCCGCTCGCGCGCAGCGCGCGCTGGATCCGAGACACCAGCGCGTGGAGCTCGGCGCGCGTCACCGTGGCGCGGGCGCCGTCCTCGCGGGCGAAGTGGATCGCGGCGTCGTCAGTGGGGTCGCCGAGCAGGGTCTCGGCGACGTTGAGGCGCGCGTCGGGGAAGAAGCGAGTCCGCCAGAACGGCTCCGCCGGATCGACCACGCGGTCGCTACCCCGGTCGCCGCGGACGCCGGTGAACTCCCAGACCGCACCCCAGAAGTCGGAGGGGTGCTCGACCGACCAGCGGTGGAGGTCGCCGGACGAGTCGGCCGTCCCCACGAAGGTGAGGAAGTCGTGGAGACGCGTGGACGCGCGGCGCGCCGGCGATGGTGTCCAGAGCGGCTCGTCCGCGACGGTCATCGGGCCGGCGTCGCGGGACGGCGCTGCATCAGCGCGTTGCGCCGGGCCCGGCAGACGAGCGTGTCGTCTTGGTTGAAGGCTCGGTGCTCGAACGTGACGATCCCGGCCTCGGGGCGCGATGACGACGCGCGGGCCGCGAGCACCTCCGACTCCGCGAACAGCGTGTCGCCGCAGAACACGGGCGCGGGGAACGTCACCTCGTCGAACCCGAGGTTGGCGAGCGTGGTCCCGTGCGTCGTCTCCAGGACCGACATGCCGACCAGCAGCGCGAGCGTGAACATGCTGTTGACCAGCGGACGCCCGAACTCGGTGCCGGCGGCGTGGTGGTGATCGAGGTGGAGCCGGGCCGGGTTCAGCGTGAGGCTCGAGACGAGCACGTTGTCGGTCTCGGTCACGGTGCGCGTGAGCGCGTGAGCGATCACGTCACCCACCTCGAGCTCCTCGAACCAACGGCCGTGCTCGGGGACGGACCGGACCATGACGACTCCTCCTTGTGGGACCGGCGGACGTTCAGACCGGCGGGTTGCCGTGGCGCCGGTCGCTGAAGAAGCGGTCCTTGGTGCCGGCCATGGCGAAGCGGGCGACCAGCTCGCTGCGCAGATCCTCGTACGGTACGACGGCGTCGACGACGAGGTCCGAGGCCAGGCGCAGGAGGTCGACGTCGGCCTCGTACTCGGCGATGTGCTCGGCGACGAACGCGGCCCGCTCGTCGGCGTCGGCGATCGCGGCGATCTTGTTGGCGTACACGGCGTTCACCGCGGGCTCGGGCCCCATGACCGCGATCTTTGCCGTCGGCAGCGCGAGGCACGCATCCGCCCCGAACGCCGGGCCGCACATGGCGTAGAGGCCGGCGCCGTACGCCTTGCGGACGATCACCGACATCTTGGGCACCGTCGCCTCTGCGACCGCGGTGATCATCTTCGCCCCGTGGCGGATGATGCCCTGCTGCTCGACGTCGCGGCCGATCATGAAGCCGGGGACGTCGGCCAGGAACAGCAGCGGCACGTTGAAGGCGTCGCACTGGTTGATGAACCGCGCGGCCTTGTCGGAAGAGTCGACGAACAGGACGCCGCCGCGCACGGCGGGGTTGTTGGCGACTACACCGACCACGCGCCCGTCGAGACGGGCGAAGCCGACGATCAGCTCGGCGGCGAACAGCGGCTTCACCTCGAGGAACGAGTCGGCGTCGACGATGCCCTCGATGACGCGGTGCATGTCGTAGCCCTCGGCGTCGGAGGCCGGGACGACGTCCGGGGTCAACGCGCGTGCGGGTGCCGCAGCCGGCTCGCGAGGTGGATCGTCGCGCCAGCTCTGCGGCAAGAAGGAGAAGTACCAGCGCGCCCATTCGATGGCGGCCGCGTCGTCGTCGACGAGGTTGTCGCCGCAGCCCGACACCGTGGCGTGCATGCGCGCGCCGCCGGTCTCCTCGAGTGAGAGGTGCTCGCCGATGACGACCTCGGCCATGCGCGGCGAGCCGAGGTACATGGACGCGTTGCCCTCGACCATGAACACGACGTCGGTGAAGGCGGGGATGTAGGCGCCGCCCGCGGCCGACGGGCCGAACAGGCAGCAGATCTGGGGGACTCGCCCCGACAGGCGGATCTGGTTGTGGAAGATGCGCCCCGCTCCCCGCCGGCCGGGGAAGAGCTCCACCTGGTCGGTGATGCGCGCGCCGGCCGAGTCGACGAGCCAGAAGATCGGCAGCTCGGCCTCGAGCGCAACCTCGGTGAGCCGGACGATCTTCTCGACCGTGCGTGCCCCCCACGACCCGGCCTTCACCGTGGGGTCGTTGGCCATCACGCACACCGGGCGACCATCGACGGTGGCGCGACCGGTGATGACGCCGTCGGCGGGCAGGCCGTCGGCAAGCGTGTTCGCGAGCAGGCCGTCCTCTACCAGGCTGCCCGGGTCGAGCAGGAGGTCGAGCCGCTCCCGCACCGGCAGCTTGCCCTGGCTCGACAGCTTCTCGCGCGCCGACTCGCGGTTGCCGAGCCGCGCGCGGGCGAGGTGCTCCAGCGGGTCCGCCGGACCGGGGTCACGCGGCGTCGGGTCGGGGGATCGGGGCACGGCTGCTCTCGGGAGAGGTGTCTATCGGTCGTTCGATAGGCTACCCGGGCATGGACTTCCGCTTCACGCCCGAGGACGACGCCTTCCGCGACGTCGTGCGGCGGTTCGCCCGGGACACGGTCGCCCCCGAGGCGGCGCGGCGAGACCGCGACGGCGAGTTCCCGCTCGCGGTCGTCGAGCAGATGGGCGACCTCGGTCTCTTCGGCCTGCTCGTGCCCGAGGACCTCGGCGGCGCGGGCGCCAGCTTCACCACCTTCTGCATCGCGGTGGAGGAGCTCGCCGCCGTGGACTCGTCGGTCGCGATCACGCTCTCGGCCGGCGTCGGGCTCGGGATCGGCCCGATCCTCGCGTTCGGCACCGAGGAGCAACGGCGGCGGTGGTTGCCCGCCATGGCCGCGGGTCGCGCGCTCGGCGCGTTCGGGCTCACGGAGGCCGACGCCGGGTCCGACGTCGCCTCGCTGCGCACGCGCGCCGTGCGCGACGGCGACGAGTGGGTCATCGACGGCGCCAAGGAGTTCATCACCAACTCGGGCACGCCGCTCACGCGGGTGATCACGGTCGCCGCGCGCACCGACGACGGCATCAGTGCGTTCCTCGTGCCGAGCGACACGCCGGGCCTCGTGGTGGAGCCGGCCTACAAGAAGATGGGGTGGCGCGCGTCCGACACGCACGCGCTGCGCTTCGAGGGCTGCCGCATCCCGGCCGAGAACCTCCTCGGGACGCCGGGGCGTGGGTTCCAGCAGTTCCTCGCGACGCTCGACGGTGGCCGGGTCGCGATCGCGGCGCTCGCCCTCGGCCTCACGCGCGCCTGCCTCGAGGTCTGCGTCGAGCAGGCCAACGACCGCCAGGCCTTCGGTGGCCCGATCGCGAAGTTCCAGGGCGTGAGCTTCCCGATCGCCGACATCGCCGTCGCACTCGAAGGTGCCCGATTGCTCACCTACCACGCCGCCTGGTGCAAGGACGAGGGGTTGCCGTTTCGCCAGCAGGCCGCGATGGCGAAGCTGCACGCCACCGAGGCGGCCGTCGATGCGGCGCGCACGGCCACGCAGGTCTTCGGCGGGAGCGGGTTCGTCGAGGAGACGGCCGCCAACCGCTACTACCGCGACGCCAAGATCCTCGAGATCGGCGAGGGCACGAGCGAGATCCAACGGCTCGTGATCGCGCGCGGCCTCGGGCTGCGCGCGGACGCCTGATGGCCGCGCCCGTCCGCTCGACGGAGGCGACGCGCGCGCGGATCGTCGAGGCCGCGACCGCACAGTTCTTCGAGCGCGGGTTCCACGGCGCGTCGATGAAGGAGCTCGCGGACGACGCCGGGCTGCGCTCGGCGACGATCTACTACCACTTCCCCAACAAGGAGGCGATGCTCGTCGAGATCATGCGCTCGACGCTCGTCGACCTCACCGCGGCGGTCCGAGCCGCGGTCGCGTCGCCCCTGGATCCGGTGGCCGCGCTGGATGCCGCGGTGACCGCCCACATCCTCTTCCACGTCGAGCGGCACCGGGAGGTCTTCCTGTGCGACGCGGAGCTGCGCGCGCTCGGGCCGGACGCCCGGACCGAGATCGTCGGGCTTCGCGACGACTACGAGGAGATCTTCCGCTCGACGCTGCGCACGGGCCACGAACGCGGCGTCCTCGTCGTCCCCGACGTCGAGCTCGTCACCCGCTCGCTGCTCGCCAGCTGCTCGGGTGTTGCCTTCTGGTTCCGGCCGGGTGGCCCGATGACCGTCGAAGAGGTGGCCGCGGCCTACGTGGCACTCTTCCTGCGAGCCCTCCAGGGGCGCCCCTGAGCGGTACCCGGGATCGGGCCGCGTCTGGAAGGCTGCCGGTCGTGGAGGCTTCCGGGATCATCTTCGCCGCTCTCGACTGCGACCTCGACGCGATCGAGGAGTGGAATCGCTGGTACGACCTCGAGCACACGCCGATGAACGTGTGCCTCGCCGGTGTGATGCTGAGCCGCCGCTACGTCGCGACGCCCGAGCTCCACGCGGTGCGGCTCGCAGCCCCCGACGCCCCGCTCGCCGAGCGACGCGGATCGTTCCTCACGACCTACGTGCTCAGCGGCGACCCGCAGGACGCGTTCGACGCCATGAGCACCGAGCTGCCGCTCCTCTACGACGAGGATCGGATGCGCTTCCCGGCCGAGAAGAAGGTCGTCCGCGAAGGCGACGTGTTCGCGGGCACCGACGCGTGGGGGCGGGCGGCCCTGAAGCTCCGGGCACGCGACGTGCCCTTCGTGGGCCACACCGGCGTCATCGTCGTCCAGCGGCGGGGGCACGACGACCGCGCCGAGCGGATCGCCCAGCTCGACGGCGTGACCGGCACCTGGTCGATGACGTCACGGTCCCGGCCCGACCTGGCACTCGACATGATCTTCGTCGAGGACGACCCGGGGGGTCGCGCGGTCGCGATCCGTGACGCGATCCCGCACACCGCCGACGTCGTCTTCGACGCGCCGTTCACCCTGATCGATCCGCTCGACTACCCCTGGGCCGACGCGATGCGGGCGTCGGACCTGCCACCGACGGTCGTCTGATCGGTCGGGTCGTGGCGTCCCCGTCGCCCGACGACTTCGAGGGCGCGGTGCTCGAGGTGCTCCGGGCGATCCCGCGCGGGGTCGCGGTGAGCTACGGATGGGTCGCGGAGGAGGCCGGGCGACCGCGAGCGGCGCGCGCGGTGGGGCGCGTCCTGGCGTTGACCGGAGAGTCCGTCCCGTGGTGGCGGGTGGTGCGGGCCGACGGTCGGCTCGTGGCACCGTGGGCCGAGGAGCAGGCCGCCAAGCTCGCCGCGGAGGGCGTCGATGTCCGCGAGGGCCGGGTGCACGGGATGCGGTAGGGCGGCGGCGACCGGTACCGTCCCGGGCATCGACGCCGACGACCTCGAGTACGCGAAGACGCCGGGCGGGATGCAGGTCGCGTTCCGTGCGCTCTCGCGCGGCCAGGGCGTGCCCGTCCTCTATCTGCCGGGGATGGTGTACTCGATCGACGCGGTCTTCGACGATCCGCCGTACGCGCACTTCATCAGCTCGCTGTCGGACATCGCGCCACTGGTGCTGCTCGAACGCCAGGGCATCGGCGCCTCGGATCCCCTCGACATGGGCGCCGACCTCTACGACCAGTGGGTCGAGGACATCGTGGCGGTGCTCGACCAGCTCGGCGTGGAGCGCGCGCACCTCGTGGGCTACGCGATCGGGGCCAATGTCGGGCTCGCGGCAGCACGGCGAGCGCCCGAACGGGTCGCGTCCGTCTTTGCCCTCCACTCGG
>CAZKTS010000017.1:0-9712 GCA_964555735.1 uncultured Bifidobacteriaceae bacterium | reverse complement strand
CAGGCCCGGGTCGGTCTTCGCGAACAGCGCGTCGCGCTGCGCCGCGATCGACTCGATCGTCCACGCGTCGTCGCTGGTGATCTGCGTGACCGGTCGCCAGCCCTGCACGATCTGGCAGACACCGCCCTGGATCTTCACCACCTGGCCGGTGACACCCTCCGAGAGGTCCGACGCCAGCCAGCCGACGGCCGCGGCGACGTTCGCCGGGTCGAGCAGCTTCTTCATGTTCTCGTCGCCGCCCATCATGTCCTCGGTCAGGCGCGTGAGCGCGACCGGCGCGATCGCGTTCACACGCACGCCGGCCCGCTCGAGCTCGCGGCCCATGACGATGGTCATCGACGCGATCCCGGCCTTGGCTGCGGCGTAGTTGGCCTGGCCCGCGTTGCCGTAGAGGCCCGACTCCGACGCCGTGTTCACGATCTTGGCGTTGACCGGCCCGCTGTCCTTGCTCTTCTGACGCCAGTACTTCGCGGCGAAGTGCGACGGAGCGAAGTGGCCCTTCAGGTGGACCTTGATGACCGCGTCCCACTCTTCCTCGGTCATGTTGAAGCTCATCTTGTCGCGCAGGATCCCGGCGTTGTTCACGAGGATGTCGAGACCGCCGAAGGTGTCGATGGCCTGCTGCACCACCGCCTCGGCGCCGGCCCAGCTCGAGATGTCGTCGGTGTTGGCCGCGGCCTTGCCTCCGGCATCGGTGATCTCGTCGACGACCTCCTGCGCGGGCCCGGCGTCGGAGCCCTCGCCGCTCCGCGCGCCCCCGAGGTCGTTGACGACGACCGCGGCGCCCTCGCGCGCCAACAGGAGTGCCTCTTCCTTGCCGATCCCCCGACCGGCACCGGTGACGATCGCGACCTTGCCCTCGAACAGTGGCATGCCTGGACTCGCTCCCTCGCTACCTGACGCTGACGTCAGGGGACACTAGCGGGGCTACCTGCCGGTGAAGTCGGGGTCCCGGCGGTCGCGGAACGCGGCCATGCCCTCGGCCAGGTCGGCCGACGTGGCGGCGAGCGACTGGTACGCGCCCTCCAGGTCGAGCGAGTGGGCGAGGTCGGTCTCGAAGCTCGCGTTGAGGAGCAGCTTCGAGAGGCCGAGCGATCGGGTCGGGCCCGCGGCGAGCCGCTGAGCGAGCTGGTCGGCCGCGGCCGCGAGCTCCTCGGGCGGTACGCAGCGGTAGGCGAGGCCGAGGTCGACGATCTCGCGGCCGCGCGCGCCCTCGCCGAGCATGACCATCGCCTTGGCGCGGGGGAGCCCGACGAGGCGGGGGAGGAGGTACGCGCCGCCGGCGTCGACGACGAGCCCCCACTTCGCGAACGACCAGAGGAACTTGGTCTCGTCGTGGACCATCACGAAGTCGCACGCGAGTGCGAGGTGGGCGCCGGGGCCGACCGCGGCGCCGTTGACCGCGGCGACCGTCGGCTTGTCGAGCTCCCAGAGCTCGCGGATGAACGCCTGCACGCCCACGCGCAGGGCTTCGGACGTGCTGCGCGTCTGGTAGCCGGGCTCGGCGGCCTTGGCCACGGTCGACGCCGAGAGGTCCATGCCCGCGCAGAACGCGTCACCCACGCCGGTCAGGAGGAGCGAGCGGACGTTCTCGTCGCCGCGGGCCGAGCGCACTGCGTCGACGATCGCGTCGCGCATCTCGATCGTGAGCGCGTTCTTCGCGTCGGGGCGGTCGAGCGTGATGCGCCCGACGCCGTCGGCGCCGACCTCGTACCTGATCATGGGGACCCGATCATCGGTGGATGGGGTGGGTGCTACCGGTTCGTCGTCAGGATGTTGATCACCGAGACGCCGGAGCCGCGCCCACCCACGTTGTGCTGGAGCGCGTTGCCGTTGCGGATCTCGACCTGACGGTCGCCACCCTCGCCGCGCAGCTGCCACCAGCACTCGGTGATCTGTGCGATGCCGGTGGCACCGATCGGGTGGCCCTTGGCGAGGAGCCCGCCGGAGGTGTTGATCGGGATGCGGCCGGTGAGCGACGTCTCGCCCTCCAGTGACGCGACGCCACCCTTGCCCTTGTCGACGAACCCGAGGTCCTCGATGTCGAGGATCTCGGTGATCGTGAAGCAGTCGTGGACCTCGGCGCAGTCGATCTCGCCCGGCCCGATGCCCGACATCGCGTAGGCGCGCTCGGCGGCCAGCTGCGTGGCCTTGAGCCCGGTGAAGCTCGTCTTCTCGTGCAGGTACGGGTGGTCGGTCGCGACCCCGAACCCCGCGACGTAGACCGGCTTCTTGGTGAACTGCTCGGCGCGATCCGCGTTGACGAGCAACACGGCAGCCGCGCCGTCGGTCTGTGGGCAGCAGTCGAGCAGGTGCAACGGGTGACAGACCGGCGGCGAGGCGATCACGTCCTCGATCGTGATCTCGTTCTGGAAGTGCGCGTACGGGTCGCGGGCGCCGTTGTAGTGGTTCTTCACCGCGACCGACGCGAGCATCTCGCGGGTCGTGCCGAACTCGTGCATGTGTCGGGTTGCGAACGGCGCGAACAGCACCGGCGCGGTCTCGCCGCGGGTGTAGATCGGGTGTCCGGCGGCGGCGCGCGAGAGCAGGCCCTCGTCGGCGGACTTGTCGCGCATCTTCTCGACGCCGATCACCAGCACGATGTCGTGCACGCCGCTGGCGACGGCCATCGCCCCGATGCGGAACGCGTCGGAGCCCGACGGGCACGCGTTCTCGACCCGGGTGCAGGGGATGCCGGCGAGGCCGATGGCGGTCGGGATCGTGTTGCCGCCGATGCCCTCCTGGCCCCAGAGCGTGCCGCGCTGGGTGGCGACGATCGCGGCCTCGACCTGCGACGGCTCGAAGCCCTCGTCGACGCTGTCGACCGCAGCGGCGAACGCGCCGGCCGCCATCTGCTCGTAGCTCTGCTCGAACAGCTCACCCATCTTGATGAGCCCGGCGCCGACCACGGCGACCTTGTTCCAGCTCATGCCTGAACCTCCGCGGCGCGGGCCTTGTAGCCGTAGACGGGTACGCCCCGCTCGTGCGCGTACCGGCGCAGCACCAGCTCGACGTCGGTGTCGATGGCGATGTCGGTGCCGTCACCGATGACCTGGAGCATCACGCGGGCACCGTCCTCGAGGTCGATGACGGCGAGGGGAAGCGGCGCGACGAAGGGGGCGGGCATGGTCTGGTTGACCACGAACGTGTGCACGCGCCCTCGGCGAGCGAGGGGCGACAGCACGAACTTGGCGCTCCCGCACGAGAGGCAATGCGGGTGGATCGACGGGGGCGTGTTGATCGTCCCGCAGTCGACGCAGCGCGCCCCGAGCAGTCCGAGCATCTCGTCGGCACCGCGCACGAACTGCGCGCTCGCCGGCGGTACGCCCATCTGCACCGTCTCGCCGGACGGGATGAGCTGCTCGCGAGCGCGCAGCACCTCCGCGTACGTCGTGGGCCGTCCGCTCGTGATCTGCGTCGCGACCATCGCCGCGCCGGGCACCGGGTCCTTGGCGAGGAGCTCGACTCCCGTCGCGCGCCCGCCGCCGAAGCCCACGACGGCGACGCTGCCGGCCGCGTCGAGCGATCCGATCGCGCCGAGGAGCGCGGCGGCGGCGCCGGTGTCGCCGAGCTCGGCGTAGACCGCGGCCGAGGCGGGCGTGCCGACACCGAGCTGCTTCGCGACCGCGCCGCCGAGGCGGCCGTCCGGATCGGGGAGTGACCACGCGCGCACATCGAGCGCGGCGAGCTGCTCGCCGAGCTCCCGGAGCGTCGGTACGAACACTTCCTCGCGGAACAGGCGACCGTCGTAGAGGTCGCGGGTGTCGGTCTCGCGGTCGCCGCGGTAGCGGTCGAGGAACGGGTGGGTGCGGGTGACGCGCGCACCGACCGAGGCGTTGCCCCCGTACCCGACGAGGATCACCGCGGCCGCGCCGGCGCCGGCACGGCTCTCGAACGGCGTCCCGAGGCCCGGCACCAGTGCGTCCGAGACGACGCACAGCGCCACCCGGGCCGAGCCCGAGCCGATGGCGTCGGCGGCGCCGAGCAGCGCCTCCATGCCGGCGTGGGGCGAACCCGCACAGAGCGCCCCGGCGGAGCCGTGGGAGAGGCCGATAGCCCGGGCGAGCACGGCGTGGCTCGGCCCTTCGGCGAACGGCGGGCGGGTGCAGCCCCACCAGAGGCCGTCGACGATGTCGGTCTCGAGCCCCGAGACGGCGAGCGCCCGGCCCGCGGCCTCGGCCGCCAGGGTGAGGGCGTCCTCGTCGGGCGCGCAGACCGCGGCCTGCCCCTTGCCGCCCCGGCCCCACGCGGCGCCGACGTCGGCCGCCGACAGCCGCCACGCCGGCGCGGCCGCACCGACAGCAAGGATGTGCACCGCAGGAGTCACGGAGCCCGAGACTACAAGGGCCACCCCGGTTCTTGGCACGTTGCGTCAGTCCATATGACACTCAACGTGCCGAGAACGGGCTCTTCGAGTCGACGCTTCACTTCTTGGGGACCCAGACGCCGATGCCGTCGGGGAACGCGAGGCCCTTCGCCATGATCTCGGGCGGCTGGGGCTCGCCGTCCTTGAAGCTGATGCGCCGAACGGTGCCGGTGTTGTCGCCGGGGCCGATACCGTCGGGGCTCACGACGATGCCGATGTCGGCGTAGAAGATCGTGCCGTCCGGCGCGACACCGATCCCGAGCGGTGTGCCGGTCGAGAACGGCTGCGCGCCGAGCGTCTCGCCGGCCGGCGGGCTGAGGATCGTGCGCAGGTAGGTGCCGTCGGCCGAGTACTGGTTGATCACGCCGGTGAACACGCTCGTGACGTACCAGCCACCGTCCGGTCCCGGCGCGATCGCGTTCGGGGTCCCGAGCCCGTGGTCGGTGTTGATGAACTGCGTGCGCGCGACCGTGGTCGTCATAGGCGCGCCGGTGGCGTCGGTGGTCTCGCAGCCGCCATCGGGCGTCGCCGACGTCGGGAACGGCCCTGAGTACTTGAGCACGCCCACGGTGTCGCCGCGTGCCGACGCGACGTAGACGTTGTCGTCGCCGTCCACCGCGATCCCGCCGGCCGTGCCGATCCCGATGTCGATCTTGCAGTACGGCACCGTGCCTACCGCGCCCTGGGCGTCGGACTCGAACCCCTTGGTGAACGGCGGGAACCAGATGATGAGCTGGCCGTCGCCGGAGCCGGTCGCCTGGTTGCCGATGTCGCTCGTCACGACCCGGCCGTCGGAGAGGATGCCGCACCCGTAGTTCTCGGCGTTGTCGGCGGAACCCTGGTAGGTGGGCTGGAGCTTGCCGATCTCCTTGGTGTCGAAGCTGCCGACCTTGTTGCCCTTCAGGGTGAAGATGCCCCAGCCCTGGATCGGGTCGGGCTGGTTGGTGTCCTCGCCGGCGATGAAGCGCTTCCCGTCGGGGAAGAAGCAGATCTGGGCGTTGAGGTCGAGGCCCTTGGGGTCCTTCGATCGCGTCTCGATCACCGTCTGGTGCTTGAACGGCGGCACCGCGCTGTACGCGTCGAGGTCGTTGCCCTGGCCGTTGAAGACGACGACGCGCGCGGCGGTCTTCGACGGGGCCTCCGACGACCCGTCCGACTGTGCGAACGCAGCCGGCATCACGAGCGCGACCACCGCGGCGGCGACGACAGCGAAGATCAGGAGACGGCGCATGGGAGTGCTCCTACTTGTCCGATGACTTCTTGGTGGATCGGACGACCGGCGCGAGCGGCGGGTCGAACGACTTGGTGACGACGAGACGGTTCACGCCGGACGTGGGGGAGGGCAGCTCGTTGGAGTCGGTGATCGCGAGCACGCTGATGCGGCTGTAGGTGGCGCCGGCACGCGGGATCTTCGTGGTCGTGCAGGAGCCGTCGGCCCCGAGCACGCAGAGCAGACCGCCCTGCGGGTTGTCGTCGCTCTCGGAGATGAAGACGCCGTAGCGCGTCGCTCCGGTGGCTGCGTCGGGGCTGCCCGCGCGGATCCAGGCGCTCGGGGGTCCGAGACCGCTGGTCGTGATCGTGGCCTTCCACGGATCGGTGCGGAGCTCCATCGTCATCTCGGGCGACGTGCCCGGCGGCGGCTCGACGAGGGTGAAGCCGACGCTGCACGGCGCGCCGACGCACTCCTGCGTCGCGCCCGGCGCGGTCTTCGGTGTTCGCTTCGGCTTGGGTGCCGGTGCGTCGGTGGTCGTGCTCGTCACCGGCTCGCCTTCGAGCGAGTACCGGTACACGCCACTGGTACGGCTCCGCTTGCTGGTGTTGGGCTCACGGATGCCCGCGACCGCGATCACGTCGGGCCCGACGATGGCGGCACCACCCGAGACCGCGCCCTGCACCTCGTCGCGCCAGAGCACCGCCCCGGTGGCGAGGTCGAGCGCGCGGATCGTGAAGTCGGTGCCGCCGATGATCAGCACCCCGTTGGCGACGGCCGGCGCGCCGTACGTCGCGGCGGCCTCCGGCTGCTGCCAGACGACCGCGCCCGTCGACGCGTCGAGGCCGTGGAGGAACGGCGAGCCGCCGATCGCGGTGCCGCCGGTGACGATGCCGTCGGCGACCGCGGTCGGGCCGATGAACCCGCCGGTCGAGAAGTTGCTGCCGGGTCGCGTGAGCCCGGGTTCGGCGACCTTGGTCGACCACACGAGCTCACCGGTCTCCCGATCGACGGCGTAGTAGGCGCCGTCCTTGTTGCCGAGGCCGACGACGGCGCGCCCGCCGATGTCGAACAGGTTCGGCGCGCCGGCGAAGTCGAGGTCGTCACGGTTCGGCGGGTGGGGCTGGTACGTCCAGCGCACCGTGCCGTCGTCGAGGTCGAGCGCGATCATCGCCTCGGCGAACCGCCCGTATCCCTTCGGGCTGGTCACGCAGTTGCCGGTGGCGACGAACGCCAGCCGCCGTTCGGCGTCGGCCGTCGGCGAGGACCAGACGTCGCCGCACCCGGGACCGGTCGCGCCCTCACCCTCGGTCGGCGCGGTCGTCGTCTGCCAGCGGACGTCGCCGTTCGCCGCATCGAGCGCGACGACGCCCGCCGGTTCACCCTTCCCGCTGTTGTGGACGTCGTACCCGACGAGCACCATGCCGTCGACCACGGCGGGCGACGTCTCGATCTCCGTCGGGTCGTCCGCCCCACCCTTGGGGTTCAGCTCGTGCTTCCACACGAGCCGCCCGTCCTTGGCACGCAGCGCGTAGAGCGTCTTGCCGCTCCCGACGAAGACGATGCGCTGCCCGTCGACCTCTTCGACCGCGGCCGACGAGACGATCTGGCCGGCGTAGACGTTGGGATGCGGAGGCGCCTTGAACATCCAGAGGCGCTTCCCGTCCTTGACCCGCAGCGCGTAGAAGCGGCCCGACCAGTCGCCGACGTACGCGACACCGTCGACGACCGCGGGGGTGGCCGTCACGACGTCATGGGTGTTGAAGAACCAGATGCGACGCAGCTCGGCTGCGTTCTGGGTCGAGAGGTCCGAGCACGTGGTCGAGAAGGTGCGCGCGTCGTCGTTGCCCCACATCGGCCAATCGCACGACTGCTCGACAGGTTCGCCCTGCTGGTGCGCGTGCGCGACCGCAGACGAGCCGTCCACCACGAGCAACGTCGCGGCCGTCATGACGACCACGAGCGCGCACACTCCCCGCCGCGAGCGCATCCCCCTCCTCTCGCCCGTGCGAGAGGGATCGTAGGTGGCTCAGCCGCCCATGCCGAGGAGGCGCTCGCGGCGCACGGCCTTCGCTCCTCGTGAGAGCGCGATCGCGGCCGCGATCCACGCCAGGACGCCGATCACCAGCGCGACCTCCTTGCCCTGGAACAAGGTCCCGCTCGCGACGCCGTAGGCGATCACGATCAGTGGCAGCGTCACCAGCGCCGACGCCTGCTGCGCCGCCGCCGCGCTCGACACCCGCGCCGAGATGGAGAGGATGACCGCCAGCGCGAGGGCGATGAACGGCGGCAGCACCCAGACCACGAGGATCCACCAGTTCTCGGTGGGGAAGAACCAGCCCCCGACCTTCGGGCCGACGGTGACGTTCACGACGAGCGAGTAGCAGAGGAACCCGACCGCGGCGGCGAGGTAGCCCGGGATGAGGCTCGCCAGCAGCTTGCCGATGTAGACCTCGCGCTCCGTGGCCGGGGAGTGCGCGAGGAACTCGCCACTGCCGCGCTCCCGCTCGCCGATGATCGTGTTCGCACCCACCGCCGACGAGACGGTCAGGGGCACGATGATCGCGAGCGGTGCGAAGAGGTAGACCGCGAGCGCGTACGACGCTTGGACCGGCCCCGGCTCGCCCTGCACGTTCGCCTTCAGCTCCTGCGGCAACGTCCCCACGACGTCGCTCAGCTGCTTGACCAGCTTGACGTCGCTCACGTTGGTGATGATGGCGAGGAGCACCGCCGGGATGATCACGAAGAACAGCCCGGCGATCACCGCGAGGGGCATCCAGAAGTCGCGCGCCTGGCGGAGCTGGCGCAGGTCGGTGCGCGCGATCGTCCACGCGCGGGAAGGCCGTCGCCTGCTCATGCGGACCGCTTCCTGATCTCGAAGTAGAGCTGCTCCAGCGTGGGTCGCTGCGGCTCGACCCGCCGCAGGCGCGCGCCCGCGCCGACCAGCGCGTCGACGAGGTCAGGGACGTGCTCCTCGTCCGTGAGCTCGACGGTCGCGACGCCGTTGCGCTCGTATGCGTGCACATAGGGGAGTGTTCGGGCGGCATCGAGCACGCTCGGGTCGTCGGCGTCGATCACGACGCGCGATGCCGGCCAGAACCGGTGGGTGAGCTCGGCGGGCGACCCGGCGATGAGCGCCTCTCCGTGGTCGAGGACGACCACGTTGTCGGCGAGGCCTTCGGCCTCGAGGAGCAGGTGGGTGCACATGAGGATCGCCTTGCCGTGCTCGGCGAGCTCGTCGATGAGGCCGAGCACCGCCTTGGCCGACTCGGGGTCGAGCCCCGCGGTCGGCTCGTCGAGCAGCAGCAGATCGGGCTCGTGCAGCACTGCCCGAGCGAGCGCGAGCCGAGCGCGCATCCCGGTCGAGTAGCCCCCGACCTTCTGGGCGAGGGCGTCCGCGATGCCGAACCGGGCCGATGCTTCGGCGATGCGGTCGGGGATCGCCTCGGTCGGCACGTCGAACAGCTCCGCCGCGTACCGCAGGTTGTCGTAGCCGTTGAGCCGGTCGTAGAGCGCCGGCCGGGCCGGCACGACGCCGCAGCGCCGACGCACCTCCGCGCCGTCGTCGCCCGCAGGATCGAGCCCGAACACGCGGATCGAGCCGCCGTGAGACGCGAGCGCGCCGGTGACCAAGCGGACCACCGTCGTCTTGCCGGCGCCGTTGGGACCGAGCAGCACGGTCACGGAACCGCTCGGGATGGTGAGGGAGAGGGAGTCGACTGCCACGACGTCGCCGAAGGTTCGGCGGACGTCGACGGCCTCGACCATCACATCCGGGGGCACCCACCTCGTATCGGCACCGGGTGGGTCGAGAGTGAAGGGATAACCTCGAACCTCCGCAACCGCCCTCCGGGGCTTCGCGCGGCGGCGTAGCCGAGTGGCTCAGGCAAGGGTCTGCAAAACCCTGGACGCGGGTTCAATTCCCGCCACCGCCTCCAAGCGTTTGCGCAGTTCAGAGGCCGTTTCCGCTCCGAGTGACGCACGGTCGCAATGCCTGTCCAGGCCATTTGCGAATCATTTGCGAATCCCTCGGGAGGCCTCGGTGCGAGGACACATCCGGGTCCGGTCCGGACCCACCGGCACGGCGTACGAGCTGCGGGTGTTCGCCGGCACGGACGAGACCGGCAAAAAGCGCT
>CAZKTS010000016.1:0-1766 GCA_964555735.1 uncultured Bifidobacteriaceae bacterium | reverse complement strand
GGCCGCGATGTGGTCCCACGGCAGCACCTCGTCCTCGGTGCGGTGCCGGGTGACGAACCAGTCGGGGTCGAGGCCCTCCGCGGCCATCGCGTCGATCCAGCGATCCAGCTCGAAGCGCTCGCTCCACTCCTGGAACGTGCCGCCCGCGCGCCAGACGCGCTCGATGACCCGGCCGATGCGTCGATCGCCGCGGCTCACGAGGCCCTCGACGTAGCTCGCCTCGGGGTCGTGCCACTTGAGCTGCACCCCGGACTTCTTCGGGAGTGCATCGCGCAGGAGGCGCACCTTGCGGTGGAGCTCGTCGATCCCGTTCTGCCCGAACCACTGGAACGGGGTGTGCGCCTTCGGCACGAACCCCCCGACCGACACCGTCGCCGACGCGCCCTTGGTGTGCCGCCGACCGATCTCCACGACGGAGCGCGCCAGCTCGGCGATGCCGAGGGTGTCGTCGTCCATCTCCGTGGGCAGGCCGGTGAGGAAGTAGAGCTTCACGCGGCGCCAGCCCTGCGAGTACGCGCCCTCGACCGCGGCGTACAGATCCGACTCGGTGATGAGCTTGTTGATCACGTTGCGGAGCCGCCACGTGCCGGCTTCGGGCGCGAAGGTGAGCCCCGTGCGCCGCACCGTCTGGATCTGGCTCGCGAGCCCGACGGTGAACGCGTCCACCCGCAGTGACGGCAGCGAGAGGCTGACGCCGCCGGAGCCCTCCTGGTTGGTGACGAGGTCGGCGACAACGCCGTCGATCCCGGAGAAGTCCGCGCTCGAGAGCGACGTGAGCGCGACCTCGTCGTAGCCCGTGCGCCGCAGACCGTCGCGCACCATCGTGCGCACCTGGTCGTCGGGACGCTCCCGCACCGGGCGGGTGATCATGCCCGCCTGGCAGAACCGACAGCCGCGCGTGCACCCGCGGAAGATCTCCACGTTCAGGCGGTCGTGGACGACCTCGATGAGCGGCACGAGCTGCTGCTTCGGGTACGGCCAGTCCGCGAGGTCGGCGACCGTGCGCTTGTCGACGACGGCAGGGACGTCGGCGTAGCGCGGCGTCACCGCGACGAGGCGCGGGCCGTCGTACTCGACGTCGTACATCGCGGGGACGTAGACCCCCGGCACGCCGGCGAGCTCCCGGAGCACGCCCTCACGGCTGCCGCGGCCCGAGCGCTTCCATGCGGCGACGACTTCGTTGAGCTCGCCGACAGGCTCCTCGCCGTCGCCGATCACGAAGGCGTCGACGAAGTCGGCCAACGGCTCGGGGTTGAACGCGCAGTGCCCGCCGGCGACCACGATCGGGTGCTCGGCGGTGCGGTCCTCACCCCGCACGGGGATCCCGGCAAGGTCGAGGCAGTTCAGGAGGTTGGTGGCGACGAGCTCGGCCGAGAGGTTGAACCCGAGCACGTCGAAGCTGCCGGCCGGGCGGTGGGTGTCGACGGAGAAGAACGGAAGACCCCGGGCGCGCATCTCGGCTTCGAGGTCGACCCACGGCGCGTAGGCGCGCTCGGCGACGGCATCGTCGCGTTCGTTGAGGATCTCGTAGAGGATCTGGAGGCCCTGGTTGGGCAGGCCGATCTCGTAGGTGTCCGGATAGACGAGCAGCCACGAGACGGTGTCGGGCCGATGCTCCGGCCGCCGGCTGCCTCGCTCCATCCCGATGTAGCGAGCGGGCTTCTCCACCCTGGCCAGGAGAGGTTCGATCCTCGGCCACAAATCGGTGGTCATTTGCCCACCAGCCTACTCCACCCCTTCCCAGAACCCGACTGAGTCAACGATGT
>CAZKTS010000015.1:0-12904 GCA_964555735.1 uncultured Bifidobacteriaceae bacterium | reverse complement strand
CCGCGGTCTGGCCCCGCGACGACGCATGAAGCCGCACCTGGCGACCGAGGAGGACGCGCGCGCCGCGGTGCTCGGTGCGTGGCTCACCGAGCGTCTCCGCGCCCCGGTGCGGGTGGCCGCGCTCGAACGTCCCGCGAGCGGCTTCTCGGCCGAGACCGTGATCGTCGACGCGGTGGTGGACGGCCACGACCAGCGCTTCGTCCTGCGGATCGAGACGCCCGATCCGCCCGTGTACCCGGTCCAGGTCCCGGGACTGGACGTCGAGATCGAGATCCAGGTGCGCGTGATGCAGGCGTTGCTCGAGCACTCGAAGGTCCCTCTGGCACCGGTGGTGGGGTTCGAGTCCGACCCCACGGTGCTCGGCTCGCCGTTCTTCGTGATGGAGTACGTCGACGGCCGCGTGCCGATCGAGAGCCCGCTCTACACCGTCGAGGGCTTCTTCGTGGACGCGACGCCCGAGGAACGCGCGTCGATGATCGACGACGGACTCCGCGTCCTCGCCGCGGTCCACGCGACCGACTGGCGCGCCGCGGGGCTCGACTGGCTCGTCGCGCCCGGGACCGCGCCCACGATCATGACCCAGCTCGCGCTGTGGGAGGGCTACGCACAGCGTGAGCTCGCGGGACGCATGCATCCGCCGCTGGAGCGCGCGTTCGCGTGGCTGCACGAGCACCTCCCGCCCGGGAGCGAGCCGGTCCTCTCCTGGGGCGATCCCCGGCCCGGCAACATCATCTGGCGCGATGCCCGTGCGGTGTGCGCGACCGACTTCGAGGCCGCGTCGATCGCGCCCCGCGAGCACGACCTCGGCTGGTGGCTCATGTTCGATCGCTGGTCCCACGAGACCTACGACGCGCC
Organism: uncultured Bifidobacteriaceae bacterium; assembly: GCA_964555735.1. GTDB lineage: Bacteria > Actinomycetota > Acidimicrobiia > IMCC26256 > PALSA-555 > CAZKTS01. The sequence goes on along the minus strand of CAZKTS010000015.1, from coordinate 12,049 downwards.
GCGCCTCGCGGGCGAGCCGACCCGCGACGAGCAACGGGCGATCTACGAACGCCACGCCGGCGTCGAGGTGGCGGACCCGTACCCGTTCGAGCTGTTCGCCGCGGCGCGCTACGCCGCCATCGTCGTACGGGTCATGAACCGCCTCGTCGATCGCGGCGACATGCCGCCGGACCAGACGATCTGGTTCGACAACCCCGCCACCACCTGCTTGGAGCAGCTCCTCGCGGAGCTGCGCTGACTGGGGGAGCAGCTCCTCGCGGAGCTGCGCTGACTGGGGGAGCAGCTCCTCGCGGAGCAGCGGTGAGCCACAGGTTCAGGCAGTCGCGCTGAGACGCACCGGGAGCCGGTCGAGGGACACGCCGACCTGGTTGACCGGCCCGCCGCCGGTCCACGCCGGCGGCTCCAGCACCTCGAACGAGCAGCGATCGACCAGCGCGGCGATCATCGTCTTGACCTCTCGCTTCGCGAGGTTCGCGCCGAGGCAGTAGTGCGGCCCTCCCCCGCCGAACGACACGTGCGGGTTCGGTGAACGACGGATGTCGAAGACGTAGGGGTCCGCGAACACCTGCTCGTCACGGTTCCCGGACGGGTACCAGAGCGTCACCCGGTCACCGGCACGGATCGGCGCACCCCCGAGCTCGACGTCGACGGTCGCGGTCCGCCCGAAGAAGAGGACCGGGCTCGCCCACCGGATGATCTCGTCGACCGCGCCGTCGATCAGCCCGGGATCCGCGCGCAGGGCCGCGAGCTGGTCGGGGTGGTCGTGGAGGGCCATGAGGCCCTGACTGATCGCGTTCCGCGTGGTCTCGCTCCCGGCGATGGTGAGGATGATGAAGAACATGTCGAGCTCGATGCCGGCGAGCGTGGTCTCGTTGCCGTCGTCGTCGACGAGCGACGCGGTGGCGAGCGTGGTCCACACGTCGTCGGCCGGGTTCGCGCGCTTCTCCTCGCCGAGCTTCGTGGCGTACTGGAAGAGATCGATCTGCGCGGCGGTGCCGACCTCGGTGGTCACCGGGCTCCCGGGGTCGAGGGAGCGCAACATCGCGTCGGTCCGCTCGAAGACCCACGGCCGGTCGTCCTCGGGGATGCCCACGATGTCGGCGATGACGTGCATCGGCAGCTGGTAGCCGATGTCGTACACGAACTCGACCTCGCCCCGCTCGAGCGCGGCGTCGACGATTCGTTGCGTGCGCGCCTCGATCAGGTCGTCGAGCTTCGCGATCATGCGCGGCGTGAAGCCGGCGCTGATGAGGCGGCGCATGCGCGTGTGGTCGGGTGGGTCCATCGACACGATCATGTGGCCGCGGCGCTCCATCTCCGAGGGAAGGAACGAGCTGCCATCGGTGGCGGTGAACGTCTCCCAGTCGCGGTTGGCCCGCTCGATCTCGGCGTGGGCGAGCACCACCCAGAGGTCGGCGTCGTCGCCGATCCACTCGCGGTTCCAGCCCTCGGGCTCGACCCGGCGGTGCCGGTGCACGGGTGCCTCGTGCCGCAGCTCGCGGAGCAGGTCGTGCGGGACGCCGTCGTGGTAGAGCGTCGGGTCGGTGAGGTCGAGCGCGTCCGTCGCGTCGGTCGCGGTCATGCTGCGCTCACCACCCACATCGCGAAGTACTGCGCGCCGCCGCCGTAGGCGTGACCCAAGGCTCGACGCGCGCCGTCGACCTGGTGCTCGCCCGCCATGCCGCGCACCTGGAGCGCGGCCTCGGCGAAGCGCACCATGCCCGAGGCGCCGATGGGGTTCGAGGACAGGACGCCACCCGAGCAGTTCACCGGCAGATCGCCGTCGAGCGCGGTCGTGCCGTCCTCGACCAGTCGCCAGCCCTCCCCACGCGCGGCGAAGCCGAGGCTCTCGAGCCACATGGGCTCGTACCAGCTGAACGGCACGTACATCTCGACGACGTCGATCTCGGCGCGCGGGTCGCGCACCCCGGCCTTCTGCCAGAGATCGTCGGCGCAGAGCGACGAGGCCGCCGGGTTCACCATGTTCCGGCCGCCGAAGTTGTTGGCCTCGCTGCGCATCGCGGTGGCGTCGACCCACGCGACCGGGTTCGGCGCTGCGGCTGCCGCGGCCTCGTCACCGAGCACGATCGCGCACGCGCCGTCGGAGGAGGGGCAGGTCTCGCTGTAGCGGATCGGATCCCACAGCATCGGCGACTCGACGACCTGCTCGAACGTGAGGTCCGGCTGGTGCAGGTGCGCGTACGGGTTCTTCAGCGCGTTCTGCCGGTCCTTGAACGCGACGAGACAACCGACGAGCTCGGGCGCGTCGGTCATCGCCATGTACCGGCGGATGATCGGCGAGAAGTAGCCGCCGGCACCCGCGTTGATCGACGTCTGGAACGGGGACGGGAGCGACAGCGCCCACATCGCGTTCGACTCGCTCTGCTTCTCGAAGCCGAGCGCGAGCACGCGTCCATGGATGCCTGCCTCGACGAGCGACGACGCGACGATGGCGGTCGAGCCGCCGACCGAGCCCGCGGTGTGGACGCGCAGGACCGGCTTCCCCACGCCACCGAGGGCTTCGGCCAGGATCAGCTCGGGCATCATCACGCCCTCGAAGAAGTCGGGCGCCTTGCCGATCACGACCGCGTCGATGTCGTCCCACACGAGGCCGGCGTCGGCGAGTGCTCGCAACGCGGCCTCGCGCACCAGCCCGGCGATCGAGACGTCGCCGCGCGTCGCCTGGTACTTGGTCTGTCCGACGCCGATGACCGCGCACCGCCCGGCCATCACGCACCCTCCAGGACGGCGACGAGGTTCTGTTGGAGCCACGCGCCGCTGGTCGCGTGGGCGACGGTCCGGTCCGCGTCGCCGGTGTGGATGCGCGTCGCGGCGTGACCGAGGCGGATCAGCCCGGACGCCATCATCACGTGCCCGCACAGCGAGCCGCCCGACGGGTTGAGCCGCGTCGCGCCGCCGTCGAGCCCAAGCGCTCCGGTGAGGAGGTGCTCCTGGTGGGTGAACGGTGCGTCGAGCTCGGCGACGTCGACCTTGTCCTTGGCGACGCCGGCCGCCGCGGCCGCGAGCTCGGCCGACGGAGCACGCCGGGGATCACGCGCACCGAAGTGATGCATGTCCATCCGGTGCTCGAAGCCGCGGATCCATGCCGGGCGCTCGCAGAGCTCGGACGCGACCTCGGCCGTCGCCAGGATCATCGCCGCGCCGCCGTCGGCGCGTGCCGGGCAGTCGTGCGCGCGCAGGGGATCGTTGGTCATGGGCGCGTCGAGCAGCTCCTCGACCGTCGTGCTCCCCGAGCGCACCGCCTCGGCGTTGGTCGCGGCGTCGGCCATCGAACGTGCGACGATCGCCGCGAGGTCGCGCTCGCTCACGTCGCCCGCCTCGAGCATCGCCCGGGCCTGGAGGCCGGCGAGGCCGAAGGCGTCCGGCCAGAGTGGACCCACGACGTAGGGATCGAGCTGGGTCGCGAGCACGTCGCGCAGCGAACCCGGCGACGACTTGCCGTAGCCGTAGACGAGCGCGGTCTTCGCGGTGCCGAGCTGGAGCTTCACCCACGCCTCGTAGAGCGCGAACGCGCCGTCCATCTCGACGTGCGACTCCACGATCGGCGGTACGGGGCGGGTGGCGTCGAGGGTGGCGACGAAGGAGAACGCCTGCCCGGCGAGGAAGTCGGACGAGCCGGAGCACGTGAAGTCGATGCCGTCGGGGCCGAGCCCGGTGCGCTCGCGGACGGTCTCGAGCAGCGGGGCGACGAACTCGATCTCGCTCGCTTCGATCTCGACGGCTTGGTGGTGCGCGAAGGCGACGATCGCGACGTCGGTCACGCCGAGCCCTCCGGGTTGCCCACGTGCTCGTAGGAGGTGATCACGTGGTCCGGCTCGCCGGTGGGTTCCCAGCAGCGGATGTTGTTGGCGGACTCGCGGAGCTCGTCGTCGGGGCGCCACACCGCCCGCACGCGCAGCCCGAGCCGACACGCCTCGGGCTCGATGCCCTGGACCAGCCCGATGAACCCGACGCTTGCGCCGTCGAGCACGACCCACGCGCTGATGTAGGGGACCTCGAGGTCGTCGCGGCCGGGGATCGGGACGCGGGTGACGCAGTACGACTCGACGTAGCCCTGATCGGCGACCTCGACCAGCTCGGTGCTGAGCAGCCCCGACGTGGGCGTGACGCCGCGCGGTGGGACGATCACCTGTCCCGTGACCGGGCAGCGCTCGCCGAGGATCCGCTTCTCCTTCATCGCGCGGAGGTATGCACCCATCGCCCGTCCGGAGCTGGCGCGGTAGTCGAGTCGTACTGGGGTTCGGACGCTTCGGACCGGTTCAACGTCGCGCAGCCGCTCCGGCAGCACGACCGGGGGCGCGACCCCGATGTCGGGGACCGCGGTCACGACGCACCGTCCTCCGGGACGAAGCACTCGATGTCGGCGATGTGCCCCTCGCGCTCGGCGCGCCACTGCGCGCGCACTCGCAGGCCGGTCGCCAGCGCGCCCGGGTCGTCGGCGCGCACACCGTGGACGAGCGGTGTGTCGGCACCGTCGAGGAGGATCAGCGCCCAGGCGAACGGCGCGGTGAACGGCTGCTGCGCGCGCGGCTCGCCGTTCCAGCACCAGCTGGTGACGACCCCGGTGTCGGCGACCTCGACCAGCTCGGTGAGCGGTTCGGCCGTCGCGGGGTCGTACTCGGTCGGCGGCACGAGCACCGACCCGTCGGCTCGACGGATCCCGACGATCACGCCCTCGCGCAGCCCGGTGAGGAACGCACCCACCACCGGTCCCGTCGAGCGGGTGAACGGATACTCGAGCGTCAGCGGCGCCCGCAGCACAGCCTGTTCGTCCATGTGCCGGGCACGCTAGACGCGAGCCCAGGCCCAGAGACCAGCCGCGAGGCCCAGCAACCAGGGGCGAGGAGGACGGCGCGGCGGAGATGAATCGAAGCAGCCGAAGGCTGCGAAAGCCAGGCCCAGCAACCAGAGGCGAGCGGCCGCGGCGCCGAGGAGATGAACCGCGGAGCAGCCGAAGGCTGCGAAAGCCAGGCCCAGCAACCAGAGGCGAGGAGGACGGCCGCAGGTATCCTGCGGCCGCCGAGCCGGGGCCCGAGCGGCCCGGCCCGAAGGGCCAGGAGCGGAAAAGTGGAAAAGATCGGGTTCTTCACGACCGACCCGTCGGAAGCCTGCGACGCGCTGGTCGCGCAGGTGTTCAAGAAGCGCAACGAGGGCCTGGAGATCAGTCCCGCCCCGATGAACCAGGGGCTGGGGCCAGGCATCCGGCGCGCGTCGGCGTCGACGCGGCTCGACCTCCCGACGATCTGGCGGGCGCTCATCCGCAAGCCGCAGTCACGCAAGGGTGGCCCGGTGGTGTCGCTGCTCGCGCCGCGGGGTGCGAACCCGGAGCCGGTGGCGTCGGCGCTCACGAGCGCGGGCATCATCGGTCCGCAGCTGGAGACGACGGGCGAGTCGGTGGAGTGCACGTTCCTGCCCGACACCGAGCCTGCCGCGCTGGTCCAGTTCGCGACGACCGCGCTGGTGTCGATCGGCGGGCTCGGCATCCGTCCCGACGGGAACATGGAGTGGATGTGGGCCGTGCGCGGCAAGGGCCTGGTGCCGCGCTGACATGGACCTCTCGATGACGCTGCCGACGATGGTGGCGCACGGCCGCGCCGAGCTCGTGGCGTGGTGCCGCGGCATCGACGAGGGTGGGTGGGCGAGCCTCGCGGTGCCCGAGCGGGTGACGTACCCCAGTCACTCACTCACGGTGCAGCTCGCGGCTGCAGCCGCGCTCACGGAACGCGTGCGGCTCTGGACGACGATCGTCGTGCTCCCCGCGCATCCGCCCGTGCAGGTCGCGAAGGACATGGCGTCGGTCGACCGGCTGTGCGACGGCCGCCTGACCGTGGGCGTCGGGGTCGGCGGCCGGGAGCACGACTACCGCGCGCTCGACGCCGGCTTCGAGCGTCGCTGGCAGCGCATGGACGACGGCGTCGCGGCGATGCGCGCTGTCTGGGCGGGCGAGCCTCCGTTCCCCGGCGCCGATCCCGTCGGCCCGCCGCCGGTGCAGGCCGGAGGTCCGCCGCTCGTCGGCGGGGTCATGGGCCCGAAGGCCCTCGCTCGAGCGGCGCGCTGGGCCGTCGGCGTCGACGACGGGTCGACGGTCGCGGGCGTCGACACCGCGGCGCTCGCCGGGGTCGTCGAGCGGGCGCACACGGCGTGGCGCGAGGCCGGACGCGACGACGCGCCCCACACGTCGGCGAGCCTCTGGTACGCCCTCGGCGACGACGCAGAGGATCGCCTGCGCACCTACGCGTTCGACTACATGAAGATCTTCGGCGAGGACCTCGCGCGGGCGGTCAGCGGGGCCTGCGCGGCCCACGGCGAGGCGGCGCTTCGGGCGGCCGTCGACGCCGCCGCCGCATCGGGCGTCGACGAGCTCTTCCTCGTCCCCACCACCGCGGACCCCGACGAGCTCACCCGCACCGCCGACGTCCTCGGCGTCTAGAGCCGCTTCTTGGCACGTTGCCTCAGAGATGGACTGACGGAACGTGCCAAGAACTGGCTCTGGCTCTGGCTCTGGCCCTTGACCCTTGACCGACTACGGGCCGAGCACCTCGTAGGAGGGGTCGGTGGGGTCGCGGCGGGCGGCGCTGTTCCGTGCGATGTCGCCGGCCAGGTCCACGTCGTGCACCTGACCGATGTCGCCGACGAAGCGCCGGTGGTCGATCGCCCAGCGGCCGTCGCGCACCGACCAGCGGTCGAGGTAGCGCCCGCGGCTCACGATGTCCCTCGCGCGTCCGTCGCCGACGAGCGTGCGCAGGGCGACGGTCACGTACGACTCGCTCACCGCGGTCCCGGCGTCGACGTCGACCTCGATGAGGATGTTCGTGATCTGGTGCGAGTGCCGCTCCATCGCGGCGTGCACCGGCCACACCCAGTCCAGGAACCCCTCGCCGGTGCCCTCGTGCATCCCCGGGTAGGTGGCGACCGCGCCTTCGTGCCACACGCTCGAGGCGAGCGCACGATCCATGCGGTCGAGCGCGCGGCAGTAGCGGTAGATCACCTCGGTGATGGCCTGCTTCGCGAGCAGCTCGTCGATCGCCCGTTCCCGATCCTCGGTCATGACACTCCTTCGACCGCGAGCAGCGCAGCACCGACGACGACCCCCACGAACACCAACGAGTAGATCAACCACCCGAGCGTGCCGCCGCGGTGCCGACGGGACCGTGTCGACGCGAGCCGCCGATCGCGCCGGGTCATCCCGACGCTCGCCATCAGGATGGTGGGATCGTCGTCGCTCATCGTCGCCTCACACCTCGTCGGGCGACATGAGCTCGACCCGGCGGCCACCGTCCGCGAGCTTGAGCACCGCGTCGCCGCGCAGCAGCTGCCGGAGCCGCTCGCCCACCATCTCGGCTCGCCAGCCGTCGTCGAGCCGGCTCGGCCGCTCGTTGACCAGCGCCCGCACGTCGTCGCGGGTCGCGAGCAGCCGCGCCTCGACGCCTTCGACGCCCGCGACCTGGCCGGTCCAGGCCGTGAGCAGCGCCACGGACGCGTCGAGTGCAGGGTCGTCACCGGCGTGCTTCGGCGGAAGACGCTGCTCGTCGCGCGACATCGCGCGCCCGTGATCCACCGCGTCGAGCACGGCGCGCACCACGCCCTGGGGCAGGCTCCCGGCACCGCGCATCCGCTTGAGGTCGTCGGCACTCTTCGGGGGTCGCGCCGCGATCCCCGCGAGCACCAGGTCGCCGAGCACGAAGCGGGGCGGACGGTCGACCTCCTGGGCACGACGCTCGCGCCACGCCGCGACCGCCTGGGCCACCTGCGCCCGCTCGCCGCGCAACGAGCGCGAGCCCTTGATCCGCCACCACGCGGTCTCGGGGTCCTGGTCCCTCGTGGCCATGGTGCGGAGCGCGTCGCACTCGGCTTCGGCCCAGGCGAGCCGGTCGCGCGCCTCGAGTCGCTCCACCAGCTCGACCCGCAGGTCGTGGAGGTGCGCGACGTCGCCCGCCGCGTACTGACGCGTCGCTTCCGGGAGAGGGCGCTGGGTCCAGTCGGCGAGCTGCTCCGACTTGTCGAGCCGGGTGTCGAGGAGCGCGCTGACCAACGAGACCAGCGACGGCATCCCGAGCCCGACGAAGCCGGCTGCAAGCTGGGTGTCGAACAGGCGCTGGGGCCGACCGCCGCACGCCCGCTCGATGATCGGGAGGTCCGATGCACCGGCGTGCGTGATCATCGTCGCGGGCGCGGCCAGCACCTCACCGAGCGCGCGCACGTCGCACGCGAAGGGATCGACGAGCGCGACCTCGCCGTCCCAGGACAGCTGCACGAGACAGAGCTGGGGGTAGTAGCTGCGCTCGGCGACGAACTCGGTGTCGAGCCCGTACTCCGGCTCGCTGCGCAAGGTGGTCACGACGCGCGCGAGGTCGGCGTCGCTGGCGATCCAGCGCGCGTCGAGCGGGCGACGTTCCTCGCTCCTGCTCACGCGGGCACCGGCCGAAGGGTCGTGAGCGGTCGGCCGTCGGTCCAGGCCGCCGGATCACCCGGGCGCCAGTGGCCACGACCCTCGAGCGCGAGCCGCTCGGCGGCGATCGCGGCGGCGGCGTGCTCCGGGAGGACGCGATCGGCCTCCGCTCGGGCGAGCACGGTGCGCATCGTCGCCTCGATGCCCTCGGCCCGCGCCAGCGCGCGCTCGTGGGAGTAGCCCGTGAACTCCTCGGCGATGTTGATGATGCCTCCGGCGTTGGCGACGAAGTCCGGCGCGTACAGGATGCCTCGCGCCGCGACCTCGGCGGCGGTCCCCGGGCCGTCGAGCTGGTTGTTCGCGGCCCCGCACACCGCCCGGCACCGCAGCGCCGCGACCGTGGCCGGCGTGAGCACACCCCCCAGCGCGCAGGGTGCGAGGACGTCGCAGTCGACGGCCAGGATCTCCCCCGCCGCCACGACCTCGACCCCGGGGTGCTCCGCCGCGACCGCGTGCGCCCGAGTGTCGTCGAGGTCGGCCAGGACGACCGTGGCGCCGGCGGCCACGAGGAGCCCGACCAGGCTCGAGCCCACGTGCCCTGCGCCCTGCACGGCGACCCTGCGGTCCGCCACCGACGCGCGACCGTCCAGCACCTCACCGACGGCGCGCATGGCTGCAAGCACCCCGACCGCGGTGACCGGCGATGGGTCGCCGGAACCGCCGGCCGCCGGATCGACGCCCGTCACCCACGGCGTCTCCCGCGCGAGCACGTCCATGTCGCCCGGGGTCGCACCCACGTCCTCGGCCGCCAGGTAGCGGCCGCCCAGCTCGTCGATGGCGCGGCCCATCGCGCGCAACGACGCCTCGGTGTGCGGCGCGTACGGGTCGTCGACGAGCACCACCGCCTTGCCACCGCCCTGGTGCAGACCCGCGACCGCGGCCTTCATGGTCATCGCCTGCGAGAGCCGCAGGACGTCGACGAGGGCATCCCGCTCGGTCGCGTAGTGCCAGAACCGCACGCCGCCCAGCGACGGTCCGAGGGCGGTGGAGTGGATGGCGATGATCGCCCGGAGCCCACTGGCCGCATCACCCACGAACACCACCTGCTCGTGGCCGCCGGAGGCCATCAGCTCGGTCACTCCGGTCCCGATCACGGCTCGTGACGCTACGCGACGCGAGAATGCGTCCATGCGTCGATCCCCACTGCTCGCGCTCGCGGTCGCCGCGGGCATCACCCTGACCGCGTGCGGAGGGGGCAGCGACGACACCGCCGCGCCGCCGAGCACGACGACCACGACCGCGGCGCCGACGACCACGTCCACGCTCCCGAAGGCGCCCGACGTCTACGAGTTCACCCGCGCCGGGATGCTCGCGCCGAGCGTCGCCGACATCCCCGAGCGCGTCTACGTGCCGAACGGACACTCCGCCAGCGTGAGCGTCATCGATCCGAACACCTACACCGTGGTGGACGAGTACCCGGTGGGCGCGCTTCCTCAGCATGTCGTGCCGTCGCACGACATGCAGACGCTCTACGTCAACAACAACCAGGGCAACTCGCTCACCCCGATCGATCCGCGCACCGGCAAGCCCGGCGCCGCGATCCCGGTCGACGATCCGTACAACCTCTACTTCTCCCCCGACGGCACCAAGGCCTACGTCATGGCCGAGCGCGAGCAACGCATCGACGTGCGCGACCCGAACACGTGGGAGCTCATCACGAGCATCTCGGTGCCGCACCCGGGCGTGAACCACGCCGACTTCTCGATGGATGGCACCACGATGCTCGCCAGCTGCGAGTTCTCCGGCTGGGTCGTGAAGATCGACCTCACCAGCAACCAGCTCGTCGGCGAGGTCGAGGTGACCGGCGAGCCGATCGATGTGCGCATCGCGCCCGACGGCTCCGTGTTCTACGTGGCCAACCACGTGAAGAACGGCGGCGGTGTCTCGGTCATCGACCCGGCCACCATGACCGAGCTCGCGTTCATCCCGACCGCCGGCGGCGCGCACGGTCTCTACCCGAGTCGCGACGGCACGCAGCTCTACGTCACCAACCGGCGCGCCGGCTCGGTCTCGGTCATCGACTTCGCCACGCGCGCCGTCGTCGCCACCTGGCCGATCGAGGGCGGCGGCAGCCCCGACATGGGTGGCGTCTCGGCCGACGGCACCGAGTTCTGGGTGAGTGGCCGCTACAACGACGAGGTCTACGTCTTCGACACCGCGACCGGCGCGCTCGCCCACCGCATCCCCGTCGCGCACGGACCGCACGGCTTGGCGATCTTCCCCCAGCCCGGCCGCTACAGCCTCGGCCACACGGGCAACTACCGCTGATCGCCGTCGCGCTCGGAGCGTTCAGGCGTTGAGGCGGTCGACGACCCTCGTCTCGCGTTCGTAGCCGAGGACGGTGAGGGTCGCGGTGTGGAGCGCGAAGCGCGCGCCCTCGGCCGCAGCCTGCTCGACCCACCGGGCGATGAGCACGCGCAGGAACTGCCCGTGGCTGACGATCGCGACCGGGCCGTCGATCGCGAGGACGCGCTCGATGACCGCGTCGGCGCGGCCACCCACCTGGTCGGCGTCCTCGCCGTTCGGGCATCCGCCGTTCCAGACCGTCCACCCCGGACGTTCCTTGCGGATATCGGCCGTCGTGCGCCCCTCGTAGTCGCCGTAGTCCCACTCGTGGAGCTCCGGCACGGTCTCGGCGCCCTCGGCGATGCCCGCGAGCCGGACCGTCTCCTGCGCGCGGTGCAGTGGGCTCACGAGCACCGCGGCGAAGTCCCACGCGCGGAGGCGCGGCGCGAGCGCCTCGGCCTCGGCTTCGCCTTCGGGCAACAGCGGCAGATCGGTGCTCCCCGTGTGGCGGCCGTTCTCGCTCCACTCGGTCGCGCCGTGGCGGACCAGAACGACGTCGTGCGGCATCGCCCTGTGTCCTAGCATGAGGTGACCTCCGGGGAGCTCGGGACAGCCGGGCTGAGAGGGCGACCACGCACCACGCAGCGTCGCCGACCCCTCGAACCTGCTCCGGGTAATGCCGGCGAAGGGATGAGCAATGGGCGCAGCGCCCGCGAGCCCCACCCCCGCGATCGTGTTCGCCGGAGGCGACCCACCGCCCCGTGCGGTCCTTCACCACCTGCCCGGCGGCGCCCGGGTGATCGCCGCCGACTCCGGCCTCGAGCACGCGCAGGCGCTGGGCTGCTCGGTCGACGTCGTCGTCGGCGACCTCGACTCGGTCTCGACGGCGGCGCTCGAGCGGGCGCGGACCGAGGGGGCCGCGATCGAGCAGTTCCCGGCCGACAAGGACGCCACCGACCTCGAGCTCGCGCTCGACGCGGCGGCGGCATCCGGCGCGACGCGCATCACCGTCGTGGGCGGGCACGGCGGCCGCCTGGACCACTTCGTCGCGAACGTGCTGCTGCTCGGATCGGACCGCTTCCGGGCGGTCTCGATCGATGCCTGGATCGGCACCGCGCACGTCGTCGTGGTGCGCGACACGACCGAGATCACCGGGGCGGTCGGCTCCCTGTGCACGTTGCTCGCGGTCGGTGGACCGGCGGAGGGCATCACCACCGACGCGCTCCGCTTCCCGCTGAGCGATGCGCTGTTGCTCCCGGGCTGGTCCCGGGGTGTGAGCAACGAGCTCCTCGC
>CAZKTS010000014.1:0-2715 GCA_964555735.1 uncultured Bifidobacteriaceae bacterium | reverse complement strand
ATCGGCGTGCAGCTCGTCGCCGATCACGGCCGCGAGGATCTGCTCCTGCGTCTCGCGGCGCAGGTCGAGTCGGCACGACCGTGGGCCGACCGTCGTCCGACGGTCCACGCCTGAGCCGGACGCGACGCGGCGTGACCGACGACCTCGCCGGTCTCGACGCCACCGCGCAGTCCGAGCTCGTCCGGCGTGGCGACGCCTCGCCGCTGGAGCTCGTGGACGCGGCGATCGCGCGGATCGAGCGCGTCGACCCTGAGCTCAACGCCGTCGTCCTGCCGCGCTTCGAGCGCGCCCGCGAGCAGGCACGGGGCGAGGTGCCCGATGGCCCGTTCCGCGGCGTGCCGTTCCTCACCAAGGACCTTCGCTGTCCCACGGAGGGCGAACCCCAGACCGACGGCATGCGCGCGGTCAAGGACGCCGGCTTCCGTGCCACGTTCACCTCGGAGCTGGCCCGGCGGTTCCGTGCCGCCGGCCTGCTCGACCTCGGACGCACGAACAGTCCCGAGCTCGGGCTGGTGCCGACGACCGAGCCGGCGGCGTGGGGTGCCACGCGCAACCCCTGGGACCCGACGCGCTCGCCCGGTGGCTCGAGCGGTGGTTCGGCCGCGGCCGTCGCCGCGGGGCTCGTGCCGTGCGCGCACGCGAGCGACGGTGGCGGCTCGATCCGGATCCCCGCGAGCGCGTGCGGGCTGCCGGGCCTCAAGACGTCACGCGGGCTCACCTCGGTGGGGCCCCACGCGAGCGAGCTCACCAGCTTCCTGTCCGTGCAGTTCGTGCTCACGCGCACGGTGCGCGACGCCGCGGCACTGCTCGACGCGGTGGCGGGCTCCGCGCCGGGCGATCCGGTCGTGGCGCCGCGACCGCCGTCGTTCGTCGCTGCAGCACGCACGCCACCGCCGCCCCTGCGCATCGGCCTGATGACGGACGCGCCGGGTGGCGGTCCGGTGCACGACGACTGCCGCGCCGCGGTCGAGGGCGCCGCCGCGCTGCTCGAGTCGCTCGGCCACCACGTGGAGCCCGGCCACCCTCCAGCCTTCGACGACCCGGCCCGCGGCCACCTGTTCGGCATCGTCTGGAGCGTCCTCGCGGCCGCGTCGGTCCGGTCCTGGGGCGAGGCCCTCGGGCGACCGCTCACCGAGGACGATGTCGAGCCCGTGACCTGGGCGATGGCCGCACACGGGCGCGACGTCAGCGCCGTCGACCACCTGGCCGCGGTGGGCGCGAGCGGCGACTGGACCCGCGCGATGGCGTCGTGGTGGGAGCCGAGCGACGGCACCCGCGGCTTCGACCTGCTCCTCACCCCGACGCTCGCCGAGCCGCCGGTGCCGCTCGGCACGTTCACGTCGACGCGCGAGCAGCCGTTCGCCGGCTCGATCCGCGCGGGCGCGTTCACACCGTTCACCCCTGCCTTCAACATGACCGGCCAGCCTGCGATCTCCCTGCCGCTGCACCAGAGCGCGGACGGCCTGCCGATCGGTGTGCAGCTCGTCGCCGCCTACGGGCGCGACGACCTGCTGCTGTCGGTCGCGACCCAGGTCGAGGCGGCAGCCCCGTGGGCCGACCGCCGGCCGCTCGTCCACGCGGGTGCCGACGGCGCGTGATCCGCGTCGCCGGCGGCCAGGGCTTCTACGGCGACACGCCCCGCGCCGTCGAGACGATCCTCGCCGACGGCGTCGACTACCTCTGCCTCGAGGCGCTGGCGGAGCTCACGCTCGCCATCCTCCAGAAGGACCGCCAACGCGACGAGACCCGCGGCTTCACGCGCGACCTCCCCGCGTACCTCGCCGCCGCGCTCCCCGCCGTCGCCGCCGGGCGCACCAAGGTCATCACGAACGCCGGCGGGATCAACCCGACGGCCGCGACGCGCGCGGCCGTCGACGTCGCACGCGAGCTCGGTGGTTCGGGTCTGAAGGTCGCGACCGTGCTCGGCGACGACCTCACGTCGCGACTCGACGACCTCGCCGCCGAGACCCCGCTCGCCCACCTCGACACCGGCGCGCCGTTCACGGACTTCCCGGCACCCGCGCTCTTCGCGGCGGCGTACCTCGGCGCCCGCCCGATCGTCGACGCGCTCGAGATGGGGGCCGACATCGTGATCACCGGCCGCGTCGCGGACGCCGCGCTCTTCCTGGCACCGCTCGTGCACGAGCACGGCTGGGCATGGGACGACTGGGACCGCCTCGCGGCGGGCATGCTCGTCGGCCACCTGCTCGAGTGCTCGGGCCAGAGCGTGGGCGGCAACCTGAGCCGCGACTGGTGGACCGTCCCCCGCCCGTGGGACCTGCCCACGCCCATCGCCGAGGTCGAGTCCGACGGGACCGCGGTCATCACCAAGCCGCGCGCGTCGGGCGGGCGGGTGAGCTTCGACACGGTGCGCCATCAGCTCCTCTACGAGGTGCACGATCCCGCCGCGTACCTCACCCCCGACGTCGTCGCCGACTTCACCAGCGCGACCTTCACCGACGAAGGCGACGACCGGGTGCGGGTCGAGGGTGTCACCGGCGCGCCGGCCACGCCGACGTACAAGGCGCTCCTCGCGCACCACGCGGGTTGGTCGGCCGAGGCGCGGGTCGCGTTCTCGTGGCCCGACGCGGCCGAGAAGGCAACCGCGGCCGCGGCGATCTTTGCGAAGCGCGTAGAGAGCGCCGGTCTCGCGGTCGACGAATGGCTCGTCGAGCGATGGGGCGTCGACGCGCTCGGAGGCCCGACGGTGCCTGC
>CAZKTS010000013.1:0-8475 GCA_964555735.1 uncultured Bifidobacteriaceae bacterium | reverse complement strand
CTCCCCCGCCGCGCGCACAACCACGTGCAACGCCTCGCGCAGATCCTGGAGCATCTCGACACCTCCCTGGTCGCTTCGTGGCCCACCCACAGCACCTAGCTGGGGTTCGCCTCGGGACTCGGGGAAGTCATGCGAGGAAGTCGTCCCCACTCTAGAACATGTGTTCGATCAGGTCAAGCGGGGGACCGCGGACATCTCGCCGCGTACAGTCGGCCTCGATGGCGTACCAGTCGCTCTACCGCAAGTACCGGCCCCAGCGGTTCGCCGAGCTGGTCGGTCAGGAGCACGTCACCAGCGCGCTCCGCAATGCGGTGCGGGAGGAGCGCATCGGCCACGCCTACCTCTTCTCCGGGCCGCGGGGCACGGGCAAGACGACCACCGCCCGCATCCTCGCCAAGGCGCTCAACTGCACGAACCTCGGTGACGACGGCGAGCCGTGCGGTGTCTGCGACAACTGCGTCGCCATCGGCGAAGGTCGCTTCCTCGACATCCGTGAGCTCGACGCCGCGTCCAACCGCGGCATCGACAACATCCGCGACGTCATCGACAGCACCGCGCTCGGTCTCGCGCCCGGGTCGCGGGCGAAGCTCTACGTGCTCGACGAGGTCCACATGCTCACCGAGCCCGCGTCGAACGCGCTGCTGAAGACGCTCGAGGAGGCGCCGCCGCACGTCGTGTTCGTGCTGGCGACGACGAACCCCGAGAAGGTGCTGCCCACGATCCGCTCGCGCACGCAGCACTACGAGTTCACGCTGATGTCGACCGAGGTGCTCACCGCACTCCTCGCCGACATCTGCGCACAGGAGGGCATCGACGCCGAGCCCGAGGCGCTGGCCGTGATCGCGACCGCCGGTGCGGGCTCGGCCCGCGACTCGCTGTCGTTGCTCGACCAGGCGATCGCCCACGGCACCGGCGGCGTGCGGGCCGAGTCGGTGCAAGAGCTCTTCGGCCGCGCGCCGTTCGCGCTGCGCCTCAGCGTGCTGGAGGCGATCGCCGAGGAGAACGCGCCGGGCGCGCTCCTGGCGCTCGGGGAGCTGCTCCAGGTCGGCCACGACCCCCGGCGCGTCGCGGAGGATCTTCTGGCGTCGGCCCGCGATGCGTTCCTGCTCACGGCGGGCGCGGGGCGTGTGCGGGTCGACCTGCCCGACGACGAGCAGGCGCGCCTGCGCGAGACGGGCCAGGCGTTGGGGAACGCGGCGCTGGTGCGCACGATCGAGACGGTCGGCCAGGCCGTCACCGACATGCGCGGCACGGACGCTGCCGATCCTCGTCTCGTCCTCGAGGTCGCGCTGGTGCGGCTGAGCCGGCGCGACGCGGGGCCGCCGCTCCAGACCGTCGTCGAGCGCATCGAACGGCTCGAGCGGGCCCTCGCGGGTGGCGCGCCCCCGACCGCACCGGGCGCGCCACCAGCCGCGGCGACCCCCTCCCGCCCGGCGACCGCGTCCGCCGACGCCGCGCCACCCGAGCCGCGCGCGTCGCTCGCGGAGCTGCGCAGCGAGCGGGGCGCGTCACCTGCGCCCCCGCCCGTGCCACCGCCGCCCGCCCCGGCAGCGGACGCCGTCCCCGAGGCGCCGTCGGCCGCCACCACGGCCACCGAGCCCCTCGACGTCGACGACGTCATCGTGGCGTGGAGCGCGATCCTCCCGAACCTCCCGGTCGCGACTCGCAGCGCGGTGCAGGCGGCCCAGCCGCTGCGCGTCGACGACGGCGTGCTGGTGTTCGGGATCCCCCCGGCGATGCTCGAAGCGGCCAAGCCGCGGTTCAAGAAGGAAGCCGACACGATCCGCGCCGCGTTGGCCGAGCGGCTGGGGCGGAACCTCAAGTTCACGCTGGAGCCCGCGGAGCAGTTCTCGCTCGGCGGTGCGCCGCGCGCGGCCGAAGCGCCGGGTGCCGAGCCGCCGCCACCATCCGAGTCGGAGCCCGAGCCCGAGGAACCCGACATCGACCTCAGCGAGACGGTCGACGTCGCGCCCGACGCCGACCCCGCGGGCGTGGGTCTGCTGCGCGAGCAGCTCGGCGCTACCGTCGTCGAAGAAGTCCCGCGCGAGTAGGGACCAGAGGCGAGCGTCCGCGGCGGAGGTACCCTCCGCCGCAGTGAGCCGTGGCCCGAGCGGCCCGGTGCGGAGCACCAGGAGCGGGAAGTTGGCGAACAACAAGCAGCAGATGAACCTGATGCGCCAGATGCAGAAGATGCAGGACGACATGGCCGCAGCCCAGGCCGCACTCGCCGACGAGACGGTGGAAGCATCGGTCGGTGGCGGGATGGTGACCGCGGTCGTCACCGGCACCGGCGAGGTGCGGGCGGTCACGATCGCAGCGGACGTCGTCGACCCCGACGACATCGAGATGCTCCAAGACCTCGTCGTCGCCGCGGTCAACGAGGGCCTGCGCGCCGCGAACGACCTCCAGGCCCAGCGCATGGGCGCGGTCACCGGCAACCTGGATCTGGGTTCGCTCGGCGGCCTGCTCGGCTGAGCGGGGTCGACCGCAGTTCATGGCGCTGTACGAAGGGCCGGTCCAGGCGCTCATCGACGAGCTCGGTCGCCTCCCCGGCGTCGGCCCCAAGTCCGCGCAGCGGATCGCGTACTACCTGCTGAAGGCGGCACCCGAGGACGCCAACCGGCTCGCCCAGGCGATCACCGACGCCAAGGCTCGTGTCTCGTGGTGCCGGCGGTGCTTCAACATCGCCGAGGGTGAGCTCTGCGCGTTCTGCCGCGACGATCGGCGCGACCCGACGGTGCTGTGCGTGGTCGAGGAGCCGCGCGACATCGTGGCCGTCGAGCGCACCCACGAGTTCACCGGCCGCTACCACGTGCTCCAGGGCGCGATCTCACCCATCGAAGGTGTCGGTCCCGAGCAGCTCCGCGTGAAGGAGCTGGTGCGGCGCGTCGGCGAAGAGGGCGTGCAGGAGGCGATCCTCGCCACCAACCCCAACATCGAGGGGGAAGCGACCGCGATGTACCTCGCGAAGCTGCTGAAGCCGCTCGGGGTACGGGTCACGCGCATCGCCAGCGGCCTGCCCGTGGGTGGAGACCTCGAGTACGCCGACGAGGTCACGCTGGGCCGGGCCCTCGAAGGACGCCGCGAGGTCGACGCCTGACGGGTACCGTGCCGACGCTCGATTCGGGCTCGCAAGGGGCGAGCCATCCGAGAAAGGCATGGGCACCATGAGTCAGACTCCTCCGCCTCCCCCGCCGGCTGCCGCCGGAGGGAGCGGCGCGGTCGGGCAGCTGCGCAAGCCGCTCACCGTCATCCTGCTCAGCATCGTGACGCTGGGCATCTATCAGCTCTGGTGGTACTACCGGAACTTCGAGGACATGAAGCAGAACACCGGCGAAGGCATCGGCGGCGGCGTCGGCCTGCTCCTCGCGATCTTCTGCGGGATCATCGCGGTGTTCGTGCTGCCGGCCGAAGTCGGCAACCTCTACGCACGCGAGGGCAAGGAGAAGCCCATCTCCGCGGTCGCCGGGCTGTGGAACCTGATCCCGATCGCGGGCTGGTTCATCTACATCTACAAGGTGCAGAACCGGCTCAACGGCTACTGGGAGCCCAAGGGCGGCACCTGGGCCGGCTCCAACTGAGCCGACCACTCGAACGTGTGACGGGGCGGCCCCACTTCGGTGGGGCCGCCTCTTCCGCGTCGGGGTTCAGCGCGGCTGGGGCGGCACGACCGGCTGGCCGCTGAGCGTCTTGTAGGCGTACGCGAGCGCGAGCACCGAGATGCCGTAGGTGATGATCACGCCGATGCCGCACGCCAGGATCCCGACGATGTTGAGCAGCACGAGGAGGACCGACATGCCGAGGAGCTGCCAGCGGCTCCCGCGGGTGATGTCGACGGACCGCCCGAGCGCCTGCCCGATCGTCGTCTCGGGCCGCTCGACGATGGCGAACCCGTAGAACTGCCACATGATGGCGATGATGATGCCGGGGACGATCAGCAGGACGAGCCCGAACACCACGCCGAGGAAGTAGACGATCGTCGCCAGCAGGTACCACCAGAACCCGTCGGTCTCGAGGAACATCGAGAACGACGGCAGGCGACCCTCGGTCACCGCGAGCGCGCCACGGATGAGGCCCATGCCGAGCACGATGCTGACCACGAAGCTCAGCACGTTGAACGCGACCACCGCCGCGGGCGCGTCGGAGGCCGATCCGAGCAGCCCGATCACGAGGTTCACGACGACGACGACCGCGGCGAGCCCGACCATCGGACCCGCGTTCTGGACCCACGCGTTCCACCCGTAGCTGAACGCCGCGCCCACGTCGAGGGAGACGCCGGGTGGCGGTGACGCCGGCGGTGGCGGCGGGGGTGTGCCGGGGGGCGGCGGCGGCGGGGGGAGTGACATCAGATCGCTTCCTGCGTCGGGGTCACGTGGCTGACTGCTGGTCCCGGAGGCACGCTTCCTGGCGCTCCGCGATGCCTCGGAGCACGAGGACGAAGAGCACGGCGGCGATGACGGAGAACCCCATGCCGATCGCGGCGACCGTGTCCGCGGTCCGCAGATCCTTCAGATCCTCGATGTCCTTGGTCTCTTCGCGCCCGAAGCCGAAGCGGAAGGCCGAGAGGAGGTACGCGGCCCACCACCAGCCCACGAGCGCGGAGCCCTTGTTCGCGCGCCAGCCCGGGTCGAACCGTGGCGTCGAGCTGTCGGACCCGCGCCAGAGATCCTGGAAGATCAGCACCGGGATGACGAGGTTCGCGCAGGGGATCAGCCACCCGGCGATGCCCCAGCCGGGCGTGAAGCGAGCGTTGTCCCGGCCGAGCACCTCGTTGTTGTGCATCGCCCGCCACGTCCAGATGATCGTCAGGACGCCGATCGCGATGAGCAGCGCGATCCAGATGAAGAAGACCGCGGACACGTAGGAGTCGGCATCGTCCGCGCGGCCGACGATGCCGGCGTCGCCGGTGCCGTCGACGATGTCGTTGGCGACCGAGACCCGGTTGAGGAAGACGATGACGCCGGCGATGCCCAGGAGCACGGCCGCGCTCATGAGCACGGTGAGCGCCGTGGTGAGGCCGCGCAGCGAGTACCACGTCGTGCCGGGGGTCGGCAGCGGGGCCGGGCCCGGCGGTGGGAGCGGTGGCGGCATGCCCGGCGGCGGCGGAGGCGGCGCGGGCGGCGGTGGTGGCTGGGTCATGGGTTCCGCCCTTTCAGAGTGGTCGTCCCGTGGCGTACTTGAACAGCTGCCACGACCACATGGTCGCCAGCACGATCACGATGACCCAGGTGGGGATCACCACTCGCTTCACCCGCCACTGCACGAGCAGCACGACGGCGAGCGCGACCGCGAGGTACGACGCCGGGTTGAGGAGGAGCGCTTCGGCGACGTCGCCGTGCACGAGCGCGGTCACGCCGCGGGTCATGCCGCAGAGTGGGCAGGGGATGCCGGTCACCGTCCGCAGCGGACACGGCGGCACGGTCTCGATCGGGATGAGCGGGCGTACGGCGGCGACGCCGAGCATGGCCGCGGCACCGATGCGGAGCTCGCGCGACGAGAGCCGCAGCGAGCCGTCGAACCGACGCTTGAAGGTGCTCGTGAACCTGCGTCCCGCCGCGGTCGCCGTCGCCACCGCGGCAGCGTAGCCAGTGGTCGCTACGGGAGGAGTGGCTTGGCCGCGTCGTCGGCCTCGCCGAGGGCCGCGCCGTAGACGAGGTACGGCCCCCACACGATGACGCCGGCCGGGCCGACGTCGCGGTCGAGCTTCCCCTGCTGGTGGATGTAGCGGCCGAACGACCGCCAGAGCGCCCGCTGGCGCCATCCCTTGTTCGTGAGCGTGTAGCCGCTGAAGAACGAGATGACCCACGCGATGAGCTCGGTGCCGATGATGATCGCCGCGTACACCGCCGGCTGGCTGAGGAAGAAGATCCCGATGCCGACCGCGGTGGTGACGATGGCGCCCGACAGCGGTGCCAGCGGCAGCCAGCGCGTCACGTAGCCCTTCGCGCGGGCGCGCTTGACGGCGTCACGACGGAACGCGCGCCACCACCGCCCGTCGGACCGGAGCACCGGCGGACCCTCCACGACGCCGTCGTCGCTCGCGTTCGCACGCAGCGCGGCGAGCACGAGCTGCTCGCTGGTCTGCTCGCTCGCGGTGGTGATCGGCACCTTCACGACGACCTTCGGGCCGTACTGCTGGATCTCGAGCTCCTTGCGGTGCGCGAGCCCGAGGATCGTCCCGGCCACCGCCGCCTTCCCCGGCCGGCCCTCGCCGTCGAGGACCGCCACGACCGCGGGATCGTCCGTCGAGTCGGGAGGGTCGCTGAGCGTGTCGGGGATGTCGCCGATGAAGCGCTTGCGCTCCCGCAGTCGCCGCAGGACGCCGACGGCCACGATGGTCCAGAAGATCGCCGGGAGGCCGAAGGCGATCGCGGTCATGATCCAGCGGCCCGCGTCCTCCTGGTCGTCGAGGTCGCCGAGCACGTCCTCGGTCGTGCGGTCCGCTTGGTCCTGGATCTGTTGGGTGGTCTGGAACGTGGCTGCGTAGGGGATCGGGGTCAGGTCGACGAACGGCACGATCGCGGGCGAGAACGCGACCGCGAGCTTGTGGAAGGGCTGCCAGATCGGCGCTTCCATCGAGAAGCTGATGCCGTTGCCGCTCACGCTGACCTCGCGGTCTCGACCACCGTGGAGGTGGGCGTCGACCGTGCCGGGGTTGCCCTCGGGGAGGGTGAGGGTGCCGCGCAGATCGACGTTCGGGTCCTGACGGGAGGTGTCGTCGGGTGCGGGCAGGAGGTCGAGCTCGAGCGTCGCGATGTCGAGGTAGCGGTCGACGGCCCCGCTGAGGTCGTACGCGACCGTCGCCCGCTTCGCGTGGATCTCCAGCTCCGCGTTGAACGAACCGCCGGTGGGCGTGACCGGCTGCCCGTCGACGGTCACGTTCGCCGCGCCGGGGATCACCCCGGTGAAGTCGCGCAGGTCGGGGAGCCCGACCGTGCCGCCGTCAGGACTCGCGAACGTGTAGCGCTGCTCGACGTGGATCGTTCCGTCGGCGTGGGCGACCGCCGTCACCACGACCGCGTCGATCTGCGATTGGCGGCCGTCGGCATCGAAGGTGACTTCGGGCCGACAGCCGGCGACCACCACGAGCGCGCTCAGCGCGACGAGACCCCAGGTGCGCGCGCGTCGTGTCCTCACGTGCGCCTGACTGCCCCGGCGTGCGAGTGCTTACAGGGCGCGCACGATGGCCGCGTCGCCCTGGCCACCTCCGCCGCACAGCGCGGCCGCGCCGAGCCCGCCGCCCCTGCGCCGCAGCTCGTTGACGAGCGTGATCACGATCCGGGCGCCCGACATGCCGATCGGGTGGCCGAGCGCGATCGCGCCGCCGTTGACGTTGACGACGTCGTCGGAGATGCCGAGGTCCTTCATCGACGCGAGGCCCACCGCGGCGAACGCCTCGTTGAGCTCGAAGAGATCGATGTCGGCGACCGTCTTGTCGATGGGCTCGAGCGCCCGCTTGATCGCCCGGGACGGCTGGGTGAGCAGCGAGGTGTCCGGGCCGGCGACCATGCCGAAGCTCACCAGCTCCGCGATGGGCGTGAGGCCGAGCTCGTCTGCCTTGGCCTGGCTGGTGACGACGAGTGCCGCACCGCCGTCGGAGATCTGGGATGCGTTGCCGGCGGTGATGCTGCCGTCCTTCTCGAACGCGGGGCGGAGGCCGCCGAGCGACTCCGTGGAGGTGCCGGGGCGCACGCCTTCGTCGGACTCGACGAGGATCGGCTCGCCCTTGCGCTGGGGGATCGACACCGGCGTGATCTCCTCGGCGAAGCGCCCCTCCTTGGCCGCGTTCGCGGCGCGCTCGTGGCTCTTGGCCGCGAGCTCGTCCTGGGCTTCGCGGGTGAGTCCGCCGAACTCGCCGGTGTACTTCTCGGTGCCGGACCCCATGTGCACCGCGTCGAACGCGCACCAGAGGCCGTCCTGGATCAGCGAGTCGACGACCTCGCCGTTGCCCATGCGCAAGCCCGCGCGCGCACCGGGGAGGAGGTACGGCGCGTTCGTCATCGACTCCATGCCGCCGCAGACGACGACCTCCGCGTCGCCCGCCTGGATCATCTGATCGGCGAGGTAGATCGCGTTGACGCCCGAGAGGCAGACCTTGTTGATGGTGAGCGCAGGCACCGTCATCGGGATGCCCGCGTTCGACGCGGCCTGGCGTGCGGTGATCTGACCCTGCCCGGCCTGGAGCACCTGCCCCATGACGACGTAGTCGACCTGCTCCGGCCCGACGCCGCCTCGCTCGAGCGCGCTCTTGATCGCGAGGCCGCCGAGGTCCATCGCCGTCAGCGACGCCAGTGCGCCGGAGAGCTTGCCGATGGGGGTACGAGCCGACGAGACGATGACCGAGCCGGGCATGAGGCTCCTCCTGCGTGAGCGGGCGAGGTGGTCGCAGACGTTCGGCGTCCGGGACCGGCGATCTGTCCGGATGGTAGCCAAGCGTCCGGTCGCTGGTTCCGGTCGCGCCCGGAGGTCGCGGGC
>CAZKTS010000012.1:0-16934 GCA_964555735.1 uncultured Bifidobacteriaceae bacterium | reverse complement strand
CACCGCGCAGAAGGTCGAGGTGAAGGCCAAGGGCGCCGACAAGTTCGAGCCGGCCGCCGACGGCGACGAGGTGAAGGCCGGCGACACCGTGCGCACGGACGCGACGGGCCGCGCGGAGATCGAGTACGGCGACGACGCCTACACGCGCCTCGACGTCAACACCACGTTCAAGATCACCAAGCTCACCGACGACGAGGGCAACCGCCAGGTCCAGGGCACGATCGAGTCGGGCCAGACCTGGAACCGCACCGCGAAGCTCACCGACAGCCAGTCGTTCGAGCAGACCGGTGCCGACGCGACCGCGGCGGTCGAGGGCACGGCCTTCGCGGTGATCTGTGAGGACGCGACGCACTGCGTGTTCACCGGCGTGGTCGACGACGTCTCGCTCACGGGCAAGGACGGCGTCAAGAAGCTCTTGAGCCCGCTCGACCAGTGTGACTCGACGTCGGGTGTGCTCTGCGCCGACATCACCAAGATCAGCCCCGACGACCTGCCGAAGTGGATCCTCGACAACCTGATCCTCGACCTCGCGCGCGGCTACCCGTGGCCGTTCGGCAGCGGCACGGTCGTCGTCGACAACGGATCGGTGGTGTTCATCCCGGCCGAGACCCCGCCCGCGTCGACCGCGCCGACGATCGACGGCACCAACGCCATCGTCTGTGACTACTCGTGCACGAGCAGCGTCACGCCGGTGTCGACGACCGACATCGTGCCGCCGAGCTTCCTGCCGGCGCCGGGCAACGCCATCCACGCCACCGACGACTACTACGACAGCGGCGTGGCGTTCGTGCCCAACGTGAGCAGCAACCCCACGGGCGCGACGCTCTACGTCGTGTTCACCAAGCTGCCCGACCTCGTCGGGTACGTGCGGTACACGTGCGATGGTGAGTGTGATCTCGACGTCCAGCTCGGTGAGGCGTACGAGGTGGGTGGCGACACCGAGGGCTACTTCTACTTCACGTCGTACGACGTCGGGTACTGCGACTACTACTGCGACGAGTCGGTCGACGCGCAGTCGCCGCCGCAGCCGTCCTACACCGACACCATGACCTTCTACGTCACCACCGACGCGACCGCGTCGGACCCGAGCCAGGCGTCGGCCCCGGCGACCATCGATGTGACCGTCGACGACTCCGACTACTGCGTCGCCTCTTCGGACGCCGCCGCGGAGGTGTGCTGACCATGCGTCGAACCATTCGAGCGCTGGCGCTCGGGACCGCGCTCGCGGCCGGCATCGCCGTGTTCGGCCCGCTCGCGGCGGCCGGCGCGGCCGGCACCGACAGCGGCAAGGACGAGGCGATCGCGACGCTGAAGGTGACCGCGCCCAACGTCGAGGTGAAGGCCAAGGGCAAGGACTCGTTCGCGCCGGCCAAGGACGGCGACGAGGTGAAGGCCGGCGACACCGTGCGCACCGACGCAACCGGTCTCGCCGAGATCCGCTACGGCGACGACGCCTACACGCGCCTCGACGTCAACACCACGTTCAAGATCACCAAGCTCACCGACGAGCAGGGCAACCGCCAGGTGCAGGGCACGATCGAGTCGGGTCAGACCTGGAACCGCACCGCGAAGCTCACCGACAGCGAGTCGTTCGAGCAGACCGGTGCTGACGCGACCGCGGCCGTCGAGGGCACCGCCTTCGCGGTGCAGTGCGACGCGGCCGACCACTGCGTGTTCACCGGCGTGGTCGACGACGTCTCGCTCACGGGCAAGGACGGCGTGAAGAAGCTGCTCAACCCGCTCGACGAGTGTGACTCGAGCTCGGGCGTCCTGTGCGGCGACATCACCACGATCGACCCGTCCGAGCTGCCGCAGTGGATCATCGAGAACCTGATCAAGGATGTGGCCGAGGGCTACGAGTACCCGGACTTCTTCACCGGCACCGTCGTCGTGCAGGACGGCGCAGTGTTCTTCGTGCCCGACGAGCCCGCTGACGAGACCCCGCCGCCCCCGCCCAACCCGGTCGTCGACAGCAACCCGGTTGACATCACGAGCTACGGGAGCGACCCGACGCCGGATGCCAATGGCGATCCGCTCGTGCCGGGCCCGAGTACCGCCGTGATCTCTCAGGACGAGCGAAGTGACGTTACGTTCGTGTTGCAGGTCACCGACTCGAGCGGTGGAAACGTGTGGGTCCAGTTCACGTCGCTGCCGCCCGCCGCGTTCGGGCTCATCCGTGACGGCTCATTGAACGCAGTCGTGGTCGGCACGCACTACGGCGTGGACGAGGTGTTCACCTTCGCCCCGGTCGAGATCGAGCCCGTGTGCGATACGCCATCACCAACGACGTTCGCTGAGTGCTTCACCAACGGCTCCACCGGCCCGTACCCGAGCGTGGTGACGCAGGGTCCAGCGCAAGGATCGGTGCAGTGGTCGAGCTCGTTCGCGTTCAAGGCGTACAACGATCTTGGTGGGGAGTCGGCCGAGACCACCGTGACGCTCACGTCGGTCGACGACATCTGCACGACGGGCACCGAGGGCACGCGCCCGGCGCAAGACGTCGTGGATTGTCCGGTCTCGTGAGACTGAACCTCAGGGGCTGATCTGCCGATAGGGAGTTGGGCGGGGCACGCCGACTTCGAGGAGATCAGGTGAAGGCCATCCGGGGGGCGCTGGTCCTCGGTGTGCTCGGCGCGCTGGCAGCGGCTTGTGTGCCGGTCACCGAGCCGCCCACCACGACCACCACCGCGCCGAGCAGCTCGACCACCTCCAGCTCTACCTCCAGCACGAGCACCTCGACCGCGCCCACCTCGAGCACGTCGACCACGTCCACCACGACGGCGGGTGGGCCGCCGACGCTCACCGCGACCGACTACGTCACCGGGCTCAGCAAACCGTGGGATGTCGCGTTCCTGCCGAACGGCGAGCCGATCTACACGGAGAACGACTCGGGCAGCTTCTCGGTGGGTGCCGGCGCGGCGAAGCGCGCGGTCGGCTCGATCGACACCCTCGATGGCAGCGTCAGCTTCTCGAACAACGGCGAGGGCGGCCTCATGGGCATCGCCCTCGACCCCGCGTTCGCGACCAACCACTTCGTGTACGCCTGCTACTCCACCACCACCGACAATCGCGTGGTCCGCCTCACCCTCGACTACCCGACGTCGACCGCGCTGAGCGGGTACACGACGCTCGTCACCGGGATGGGCCACAGCTCGATCCACAACGGCTGCCGGCTCGGCTTCCAGCCCGGCTCGAGCCCGCCCGCGCTCTTCGTGACCATCGGGGACGCGCAGATCGGCCCCGGTCCGCAGAGCGACACCACGCTCAACGGCAAGGTACTCCGCATCAACACCGACGGCAGCGCCTACGCCGGCAACGCATCGGGCCAGCTCTGGTACACGAAGGGCCACCGCAACCCGCAGGGCATCACGTTCCGCCCCGGCACCGACGTGCCCTTCTCCATCGAGCACGGCCCCGACAAGAACGACGAGGTCAACCAGCTCGTCAACGGCGGCAACGGCGGCTGGAACCCCACCAACGGCTCGGACTACGAGCAGTCGAAGTCGATGAACGGCCCCACCGCCACCATGACGCCGGTCTGGACCTCCGGCAACGTCACCGTGGCACCGTCGGGCGGCACCTTCCTCAGCGGCGCGCAGTGGAAGACGTGGGACGGCGCGCTCGCCGTCGCCTGCCTCGACGGGAGCCCGAGCGTGGGGCAGCGACTCTTGATCATGACGTTGAGCGCCGACGGGTCGACCACGACCGCCGTCGTCCCGCAGCTCGTCAACAGCATCCGCCTCCGGACCGCGGTGCAGGGCCCCGACGGCAACCTCTACATCGTCACCGACGTCGCCAGTGGCGGCGGCAAGATCCTCAAGGTGGTCCCCTCATGAACCGTCGGCTCGCGCTCCTGGGTGCTGCGTGCGCGCTCGTCGTCGTCGGCGCGGCGTGCGTCCCGGTGACCCCACCACCACCACCGCCACCGCTCCCCGCACCGCCGCCCGACATCGGCGTACCGTCGAACTCACCCATTGTCACCAACGCGACCCACGTCAACGCGACGCAGACCGCGTCGGGCTCGGCCAACCTCGACCACCCGTGGGACATCGCGTTCACGCCCGACGGCCTCACCGGCATCGTCACCGAGCGGGGCGGGCGCATCTCGTCGTTCGACCCGGTCAACCCGGGCCCGGCCAAGCTCCTCGGCACCCTCAGCCAGGTGCAACCCGTGGGAGAGAGCGGCCTGCTGGGTGCCGCGTTCGATCCCGCCTTCCCGACCAGCCCGTACCTCTACGTGTGCGCGTCGCGCGGCACCAACCAGATCGTGCGCGTGACGGTCGACCTCGGTCAGGCTCCCGGCGGCGGCTTGAGTGACGAGAAGACCCTGCTCACCGGGATGCCCCAGGCGAGCTTCCACGACGGATGCCGCATCCGCTTCGAGCCGGGCACCAGCCCGCCGGCGCTCTGGATCACGATGGGCGACGCGGGCATCGGGCCCGGGCCCCAGGACCTCCACTCGTACGCGGGCAAGGTGATGCGCACGATGGTCGATGCCACGAACCCCGCGGCGCCGACCCTCAAGCCGTACCCGAGCAACCCGTTCGGTGGCGACGTGCTGTACAGCATCGGGCACCGC
The DNA here is from genome assembly GCA_964555735.1 of uncultured Bifidobacteriaceae bacterium. Lineage (GTDB taxonomy): Bacteria > Actinomycetota > Acidimicrobiia > IMCC26256 > PALSA-555 > CAZKTS01. The sequence goes on along the minus strand of CAZKTS010000012.1, from coordinate 12,355 downwards.
AACCCGCAGGGCCTCGCCTTCCAGCCCGGCACCGGCCGGGTGTTCACGAGCGAGCACGGCCCGAACATCAACGACGAGGTGAACCGGCTCGTCCGGGGCGGCAACGCGGGCTGGGACCCGAACACCAACGGGGGTTACGACCAGTCGAAGCCCATGACCGACCTCGCCAAGTTCCCCAGCGCGGTGGTTCCGTCGTGGCGATCGGGCGACTCGTTCACGCTGGCGCCCTCGGGCATCGTCTTCATCGAGAACGTGGGCGGCGCCGACTGGAAGGCGTGGAACGGCGCGCTGGCGGTCACATTCCTGAAGAACCAGAAGCTCCGCATCATGTTCATCGACGGCAACGGCGCGGTCACCGGCGCGTACCCGATCGGCTTCGCGCAGCGGCTTCGCTCGGTCGCCCTCAACCCGGTGACCGGCAAGCTGTACATCACGACCGACGCGGGTGCGCCCAACGACGCGATCATCACGCTGACACCGAGCTAGCAGTGCGCGAATCCCGACGCGGTTGAGCGCCGGACGGTCGGGTACTCTCCGCTCATGGCCGACCAGGCGCGCTTCGCCGAGCTCGCGATGCCCTACATGGACTCGCTGTACTCGGCCGCGCTCCGCATGACGCGCAACCCGGCCGATGCCGAGGATCTCGTCCAGGAGACCTATCTGCGCGCCTACCGCGGGTTCGGTGGGTTCAAGGAGGGCACCAACCTCAAGGCCTGGCTCTACAAGATCCTCACCAACACCTTCATCAACATCTATCGGGCCAAGAAGCGCCGCCCCCAGGAGACCGACTTCGACGACGTCGAGGAGTTCTCCCTCTACCGGCGCCTCGGCGGCCTCGAGGCGGCCGACACCGAGCGGACGCCCGAGACCGAGGTCCTCGACGCCATGCCCGACGAGGTGGTCAAGGAGGCGCTCGAGTCGCTGCCCGAGCAGTTCCGGATGGCGGTCCTGCTCGCCGACGTCGAGGGCTTCTCGTACAAGGAGATCGCCGAGATCATGGACGTCCCGGTGGGGACGGTCATGAGCCGCCTCCATCGCGGAAGAAAGCAGCTCCAGCGTCGGTTGTGGGAGTTCGGACGTGACCGCGGGTTGCTGCCGCCCGAGGCGACGCCCGTGGCACACGGCGCCGAGGCCTGAGCGACCGACCATGACGAGCGAGGGACCGCGGAGACCAGGGATGGACTGCGACAAGGCCTTCCATCGCATGTACACGTACCTCGACGGTGAGCTCACCGTCTGGCGCCGGTGGAAGATCACCCGCCACCTCGACAAGTGCCCACCCTGCGCCGAGGGCTTCGACTTCGAGATGGAGCTGCGCCAGGTGGTGTCGTCCCGCTGCCGGGACCAGGTGCCGCCGGAGCTGAAGGCCAGGATCGCCGAGGCACTGGGCTGCGAGCCGCCCGCCGACGCCGAGGCCCGCGATCGCCGCGGCCGGGCGAGCGATCTCTAGGATGGCCGGCGTGGATCTCGTGACCTTCCTCGCCAACGACGAGTACAAGTGGTTCTGGTGGATCGCACCGATCCTGGTGGTCAGCTTCCTCGGGATCGTTGCGCTCCTCTCGGTCGGCTACTTCCGCAAGGTGCTCCTGCCGCGATATCGCGGGCGTCGCGTCGAGGAGTGACGACCGCGCCGGCTCCCGCTCCGACCCGGCCGGATCCGGTCGACTGGGTGCTCGCCGCCCGAGTGGCCCGCCGGGTCTCCGGTCGTGAGCCGCTCGCCCACTCCTATCTCGCCGACTCCCTCCGCACCGACTTCGACGAGGTCACCGCGCAGGCCGAGGCGCTCGTCGCCGAACACACCGGGCTCCGCGCCCCCGGCCCGGCGCGGGGCGAAGTCGTCGATCGCGTCGGGTGGGTCGACGCCAACGTCACCTCGATGCGCCGGTTGCTCGCACCGCTCACCGCGCGGGTCGGCGAGCGCATGGCCCGCAGCCCGATCGCCGGCGTGGGACGCTCCGTCGCCGGCACCGAGATGGGCGTGCTGCTCGGCTGGTTCTCGCAGCGCGTGCTCGGCCAGTACGACCTGCTCGTCCCGGATGACGACGACGCGGCACTCGACGTCGACGCGGTGTACTACGTCGGGCCCAACATCCTGGGGCTCGAGAAGCGGTTCGCGTTCCGGCCGCGCGACTTCCGCCTCTGGATCGCGATCCACGAGGTCACCCACCGCGCCCAGTTCACCGGCATCCCGTGGATGCGCGACTACTTCCTCGGGCTGGTGCACGACGCGCTCGGCGCGGTCGACGCCGACCCCCGCCGCCTCGTGCGGGCGCTCGCCCGCTCCGTCGAGGAGCTGCGGGCCGGCCGCAACCCGCTCGACGAGGGCGGCATCGTGGCCCTGCTCGCCACCGACGAGCACCGCGACGTCCTCGGGCGGGTGCAGGCGCTGATGTCGGTGCTCGAGGGCCATGGCAACCGGGTGATGAACGAGCTCGGCCGCACCCACGTCGACGGCCAGGAGCGCATGGCTCGGGTGCTCCACAACCGCCGCCAGGCCGGCGGTCTCAGCGGCTTCGTGCAGAAGGCGCTGGGGCTCGAAGGGAAGATGCGCCAGTACGAGGTGGGCGAGGCGTTCGTCGCCGCGGTCGAGCGCGAGGGCGGGCCCCGCGCGCTCGACCACGCGTGGCGCGCGCCGGAGTGTCTGCCCACGCTCGACGAGCTGCGCGACCCGCACGCCTGGCTCGTCCGCGTCGCCTGAGCCATGTCGACGCGCCCCGAGGTCGCGGGCGCAGCGGCGTGCACGCCCCTGCTCGGTCGTCTCGTCGGTCTCGACGACGTCGCCGCCCCGGTGGTGGTCGCATGCTCGGGCGGACCCGACTCGCTCGCACTGCTCGCCCTCGCCGCGACCGCGGGCCTCGAGCCCACCGCGGTGCACGTCGACCACGGACTGCGCGCCGACAGCCACCACGACACCGAGGTGGTGGCCGAGCGAGCGGCGCGGCTGGGCGTCACGTTCCGAGGTGAGCGAGTCGACGTCGGTCCGGGCCCCAACGTCGAGGCCCGGGCTCGCGACGCTCGCTACGCCGCGCTCGAGCGGGCGCGCGTCGCGCTCGATGCAACCGTCGTGCTCGTCGGGCACACCGCCGACGACCAGGCCGAGACGGTCCTGCTCCACCTGCTGCGCGGCGCGGCCACGAGCGGGCTCGGCGGGATGCCCGTGCGACGCGACGCGATCGTGCGGCCGATGCTCGAGCTGCGCCGAGCCGACACCGAGGCGCTGTGCGACGCGCTCGGGCTCGAGCCGGTGCGGGATCCCACCAACGACGACCGCACGTTGCGTCGCAACTGGATCCGCCACGAGGTGCTGCCCGCGCTCGGCGCGGGCGCGGGCCGCGACCTCGTGCCGGTCCTCGCCCGTCAGGCCACGCTGCTGCGGGAGGACGCGGCCTACCTCGACGCCCTCGCCGCGGCCGTCCTCGACGACGCCATCGACACGGACGGCCCGCAGTGCCGGGTCGTCGCCGCCATGCCGCCGGTGCTCGCCCGCCGGGCGGTGCGCCAGTGGTTGGGGCCGCCGCCGCCTTCCCTCGACGAGGTCGAGCGCGTGCTGGCCGTCGCCCGCACCGAGGTCCGGGCCACCGAGCTGTCAGGTGGCCGAAGGGTGTCGCGCCGCGGCGGTCGGCTGCGGGTCGACGCGCGGCAGTAGCGTCTCGCTCGTGGCTGCGCCCGACCCGCATCTCGGCGACCTCGTCGTCGGTGCCGACGTCCTCCAGGAACGGATCGGTGAGCTCGGCAAGGAGATCACCTCCGACTACACCGACCGGCCGCCGCTGCTCGTCGGCGTCCTCAAGGGCGCGTTCATGTTCATGAGCGACCTCTCCCGGTCGATCGACCTGCCGGTGGAGTTCGACTTCATGGCCGTGTCGTCGTACGGCTCCGCCACGCGCACGAGCGGCGTCGTGCGGATCATCAAGGACCTCGACGTCGACCTCACCGACCGCGACGTGCTCGTCGTGGAGGACATCGTCGACTCGGGCCTCACGCTCGCGTACCTCCGCAAGAACCTGAAGGCGCGCGCGCCGCGGTCGGTCGAGGTGTGCGCGCTGCTCGTGAAGGACGGCCTCCAGAAGACCGAGCTGGACCTCAAGTACGTCGGCTTCCGGATCCCGCCGGTCTTCGTCGTCGGCTACGGCCTCGACGTCGCCGAGCGCTACCGCAACCTCGACGCGGTCTACGAGTACGTGGGACCGGGCGGCCAGTGATCGACCAGCCGCGCATCGAGCGCGCGGTCCGCGAGATCCTCCTCGCCATGGGCGAGGACCCCGACCGCGACGGGCTGAAGCGCACCCCCGAGCGGGTGGCGGCCATGTACGCCGAGATCTTCGGCGGGATCGACGAGAACCCGGCCGACCACCTCAGCGTCACCTTCGAGGCCGAGCACGACGAGATGGTCCTGGTGCGCGACATCCCGCTGCACTCGAGCTGCGAGCACCACCTCGTGCCGTTCGCCGGCCGGGCCCACGTCGCCTACATCCCGGGCCCCGACGGTCGGATCACCGGCCTGTCCAAGATCGCCCGCCTGGTCGACGGGTTCGCCCGTCGCCCCCAGGTGCAGGAGCGCCTCACCACCCAGGTGGCCGACGCGCTCGTCACCGCGCTCAAGCCCGAGGGCGTGCTGGTGATGATCGAAGCCGAGCACCTCTGCATGTCGATGCGGGGCGTCCGCAAGCCCGGCGCCCTCACCGTGACCTCGGCGGTCCGGGGCCTCTTCAAGACCAACCCCTCCACCCGGGCAGAGGCCCTGAGCCTCATCACGCACCCCGGCAACCGCCTGTAGTCCTCGGGGGACCCCGGGGCAGGGTCCGCTGCCTGCCGGTACAGTCCGCCTGCGATGGCCCCCGAACCCTCACCGTTCCGCTGGGACGCCGTCACCGCGCCGCACCCCGCGGTGATGGGCATCGTCAACGCGACGCCCGACTCGTTCTCCGACGGTGGCCGCTACGTGGCGCCCGAGGCCGCGCTCGCCCACGGGCTTGCGCTGGTGGAGGCGGGAGCCGACCTGCTCGACGTCGGCGGCGAGTCGACCCGGCCCGGCGCCGAGCCGGTGTCGGAGGCGGAGGAGCTCCACCGAGTGGGCCCGGCGATCGAGCTCCTCGCGGCCGAGGCCGGCGTGCCGCTCAGCATCGACACCACCAAGGCGTCGGTCGCCGCCGCCGCGCTGGACGCGGGCGCGGTCGTCGTCAACGACGTGTCGGCGGGCCGCGCCGACCCCGAGATGCTCGCGGTCGTCGCCGAGCGGGGTGCCGGGTACGTCGTCATGCACATGCTCGGGGACCCGCGCACGATGCAGGACGACCCCGTCTACGACGATGTCGTCGACGACGTCGGTGCAGTGCTCTGCGAGCGGCTCGACGCCGCGCGCGCGGCCGGTGTGGCCGACGAGTCGCTCTGCGCCGACCCGGGGATCGGGTTCGGGAAGACCGCGGCCCACAACCTCGAGCTGCTCGCCCGGCTGCCCGTCTTGATCGAGCGCGTGGGGGTGCCGGTGATGCTCGGCACCTCGCGCAAGCGCTTCCTGGGCACGCTGCTGCGCGACGTCGCGGGTGAGGTCGGCGAGCCAGCGGCCGAACGCCGGGACGACGCCACGCTGGCCACGGTGATGTGGGCGATCGACCGCGGCGTCGACGTCGTGCGGGTGCACGACGCGCGTCCCGCGGCGCGCGCCGTCGCGCTGCTGCAGGCGATGCGCGAGGCGGCGGCCTGATGCGCGGTCGTTGGGCCCAGGGCCTCGAGCCGCGCGGCTTCTGCTGGATCATCACCGACCGCCTCGCCGCGTCCGAGCGCCCGGGCGGCTTCGCGCGCAGCCACCGCAAGGTGCGACGCCAGGAAGAGCTCATCTGGCTCGCCGGCCACGGCTTCACGCACGTGCTGTCGCTGCTGGAGTCGCCGCACAACCTCCACGCGTACGAGGAGGCCGGCATCCCGTTCGAGCACATCCCGCTCGGTCGCCACGACGACTGGCCGCAGTCGCTCGACGCGATCTACTCGACCCTCAAGAAGTGGCTCGACGATCCCGCCGAGCGGGTGCTCATCCACCACGAGGAGTTCGGAGAGCGCCTCGTCGGCGTGCTCGCCGGCTTCCTCCTCTACACCGGCGTCGTCGATCAGGGCGCGCACGCGATCGTGATGATGGAGAAGATCACCGGCAAGGAGCTCGGCGCGCCGGGTCGGGAGCTCGTCGCGGCGACGGTCGGCGCGGGCCTCGTGGGCCGAGGCGCCTGAGGCCCGCGATGGCTGCGAACGGCCACATCATCATCAAGGGGCTGCGCGAGCTCGGCGTGCACGGGGTGCTCCCCGAGGAGCAGACCCGTCCGCAGCCGTTCGAGGTCGACGTCGAGCTCACCGCCGACCTGACGTCGGCCGGCGAGTCCGACGCGCTCGACGACACGATCGACTACTCGGCGGTGTGCGAGGCGATCAGTCGGGTCGTCAGCTCCGAGCGGTACGCGCTGCTCGAGCGGCTCGCGACGCGCATCGCCGAGGTCTGCTGCCAGGACGATCGCGTGACCGGCGTCTCGGTCACCGTCCGCAAGCTCCACCCCCCCGTGCGCGCCATGGTCGACCACGTCGCCGTCCGCATCGAGCGGTGATCCCCGGTTGGCGGAGAGCGAGGGGGGCACTCCGTGCCCCCTCGGCTCTCCACCAAGGTCAAGAGCGAGGGCCAGGTCAAGGTCGAGGGCCAGGTCAAGGGCCAGGTCAAGGGCTAGAGCCGGTTCTTGGCACGTTCCGTCAGTCCATATGAGACGCAACGTGCCAAGAACGGGCTCTGAGAGCGTCGACGAGCCGGCGAGCGACTCGCTGACGGTCGCGACCGAGCCGGTCGACGGCGACTCGGATCTCGAGCGCGTGTCGATCGGTGCGGTCATCGACGTGCTGATCGCGCACTTCCTCGAGGACTCGTGGGGCGTCGGCACGGCGACGGTCTGCTCACGTGTCCGTGAGCTCGCGACGGACGAGGCCATCTTCGAGGTCCGGTGCGGCCACAACGTGGGCATCGCGGACCGGGTGACCGCGAGCATCCGCGACGACCTCGACCGCATGAGCCGTCGCGAGTTCCTCGACGACTACAACCTCCCGCTCGTCCCGCGGGTCGGCGGGTACCGACGCGCGTACCTCGGCATCGGCTCGAACCTCGGCGATCGGTTGGAGTATCTGCAGCTCGCGGTCGACGGTCTTGCCGCGCATGACGGGGTGGAAGTGATGGCCGTCTCGCAGGTCTACGAGACCGAGCCGGTGGGCGGGCCCGCGCAGGGGCAGTTCCTCAACGCGGTGGTCGCCGTCGACACGACGCTCGGCGCGCACGCCCTGCTCGACCTCGCGCAGTCGCTCGAGCAGGAGGCGCACCGCGTCCGGGGCGAGCGCTGGGGGCCGCGGACCCTCGACGTCGACGTCCTGATGCTCGGCGACGAGGAGGTGCACGATCCCGACCTCGAGATCCCGCACCCGCGGATGGCGGTCCGGGGCTTCGTGCTGGCGCCCCTCCACGACTTCCTCCCGCCGGGCCTGCTCGACGCACCGGCACATGACTGGCCGGGTGTGCGGCTGACCGACCTATCCTTGCGTCTGCCGTAGAGCCCGGACCGGCACCCGCACGGGGCTGGATCGAGAGGGTTTCCAGTGGACGACACCACCGCCCGCGCGTTCGCGCTCGTGGGTCCCGGTCGCGCCGGGACCGCGGTCGCCCTCGCGCTCGTCGACGCCGGCTGGCGGGCCGCCGCGGTCGCAGGGCGGTCGCCGGACGCACCCTCGACCGTCGCCCTCGCCCGACGCCTCGGTGCGCGCACCGTCCCCGTCGACGACGCCGGCGCCGCCGTGTCCCTCGTCGTCCTCGCGACGCCCGACGCCGCGATCGAGGCGACGGCGGCCGTGATCACGGCGTCGCTCCGACCGGGCGCGCTCGTCGTGCACCTCTCCGGCGCGCGCGGTCTGGACGCGCTCGCCCCGATCGTCGCGGCGCGCGACGACGTCGAGGTCGGTGCGCTCCATCCCCTCCAGACCCTGCCCGCGGGCGCCGAGGGCGCGGCCCTTGCCGGCGCGTGGGCCGCGGTCGCGGGCCCCAACGTGGTCGGCGAGCTGGCGCTCGCCATGGGGCTGCGTCCGTTCCCGGTGCCCGACGCGGCGCGAGCCCGGTACCACGCGGCTGCGTGCGTGGCGTCGAACCACGTGACTGCGCTGCTCGGCCAGGTCGAGCGCCTCGCCGCGTCGGCGGAGGTTCCGCTCGACGCGTTCCGCCCGCTGGTGGAGTCGACCGTCGCCAACGCGTTCGAGCGCGGCCCCCAGGCCGCGCTCACCGGGCCGGTCGCCCGCGGCGACGCCGGCACGGTGGCCGCGCATCTCGACGCGCTGCCGACCGACGAGCGTGCCGCCTACCGTGCGCTCGCCGCCGAGGCGCACCGGCTCTCGGCGCGCGACGACGTGGAGCTCGAGGCACTGCTCGAGGTCGCGCCGTGAGGACGGTCGAGCGCATCGCCGAGGTGCGGGCCGCCACCGAGGCGACGCGTCGCGACGGCGGGACGGTCGGCTTCGTGCCCACGATGGGCTACTTCCACGATGGTCATCTCGCGCTCATGCGCGCGGCCCGTGAGCACCACGACCTCGTGGTCGTCAGCCTCTTCGTGAACCCGACGCAGTTCGGGCCGAACGAGGACCTCAGCAAGTACCCGCGCGATCCGGATGGCGACGCGCGCGCCGCCGACGGCGTCGGGGTCGACGTGCTCTTCACGCCGTCGGTCGACGAGATGTACCCCCAACCGCCGGCGACGACGGTGACGGTGAGCGGACTCACCGACGGCCTCTGCGGCGCGTCCCGTCCCCACCACTTTGCCGGCGTCGCCACGGTGGTGACCAAGCTGCTCTCGATCGTCGGTCCGTGCACTGCGTACTTCGGCCAGAAGGACTTCCAGCAGCTCCAGGTGGTGCGACGCATGGTCGCCGACCTCGACCTGCCGGTGCAGGTGGTCGGGTGCCCGATCGTGCGCGAGGCCGACGGCGTCGCCATGTCGAGCCGCAACGCCTACCTCGACCCGCAGGAGCGCACCGCGGCACGCGTCCTGAGCCGCGCCCTCGCCGCCGGCGTCGCCGTGGTCACCGACGGCGAGCGCGACGCCGCGCGCGTCCGCTCGGCGGTGACGGCCGTCGTCGACGCCGAGCCGCTCGCGACGCTCGACTACGCGGAGGTCGTGCGCGCCGACGACCTCACGTCGGTGACCACGATCGACGACGGCGTCGAGCACCTCGTCGCGCTCGCCGTCCGGCTCGGGCGCACCCGGCTCATCGACAACACGACGTTCACCGTGCGCGACGGCGACGTTGCCTGCGCACACCCCGCCATCGCCGTCCCCCAGGAGTGACCATGCACCGCATCATGATGAAGTCGAAGATCCACCGGGCCACGTGCACCGGCGCCGACGTCAGCTACGTCGGGTCGATCACGCTCGACCCTGCCCTCATGGAGCTGGCCGACCTCCAGGAGCACGAGCAGGTGCACGTGCTCGACATCGACAACGGTGCCCGGCTCGAGACCTACGTCATCACGGGTGGGCCCGGCGACGTGATCCTGAACGGCGCGGCGGCCCGCCTCGTCCACCCGGGCGACAAGGTCATCGTCATCAGCTACGCGCACTACGACGAGGCCGAGCTCGCCCGGTACGAGCCGCTCGTCGTGCACGTCGACGAGGCGAACCGTCCGACCGTCCCGCACGCATCGGACCCGCCGTCGACCAGCCCCGGACTGCGCGCCGCCCTCTAGCATCGGTCCCCATGTCCGACGTGGCCGCGGGGCCGGATGTCCTCGTGCTCGGTGGCGGCGTCGCCGGACTCTCCGCCGCGGTGCACGCGGCACGCACGGGGTGCTCGGTGGTCGTGGTCACCAAGACCGAGCTCGGCTCGTCGGCCACGCAGTACGCGCAGGGCGGTGTGGCGGCCACGGCGTTCGGCGACGACCTCGACTCACCCGAGCTGCACCTCGCCGACACGCTCTCGGCCGGCGCGGGTCTCTGCGACGTCGACGCCGTCCGTGAGCTCGTCACCGAGGGCCCGCGGCGCGTGCAGGAGCTCATCGGCATGGGCGCGGAGTTCGACCGTCTCGCCGACGCCGACGGCCTCGCCCTCACTCGCGAGGGCGGGCACTCGGTCGCCCGCATCCTCCACGCCGGCGGCGACGCCACCGGGGCGGAGGTGGAGCGCGCCCTGGTCGCCGCGGTCCACGAGACCGTCGCCGAGGTCCGCGAGGGCTGGTTCGCCCAGGATCTGATCGTCGAGGATGATCGGGCGGTCGGCATCACCGCCGCCGACCCCACCGGCACCCTCCATGAGATCCGCGCGCCGCACACCGTGATCGCCACCGGCGGCGCGGGCCAGTGCTTCGCCGTCACCACCAACCCGTCGCTCTCCACGGGTGACGGCATCGCGATGGCGCTGCGCGCCGGCGTCGCGGTGGCCGACGTCGAGTTCATGCAGTTCCACCCGACCGCGCTGCACCACCCGTCGATGCCGCGCCCGCTGCTCTCCGAGGCCCTCCGCGGCGAAGGCGCGGTGCTGCGCGACGAGGCCGGCGTGCGGTTCATGGTCGACGAGCACCCGCTCGCCGACCTCGCGCCGCGCGACGTGGTCGCGCGCGCGATCACGCGTCGGCTCAACGAGCGAGGCCTCGACCACCTCTGGTTGGACGCGACGTCGATCGAGCACTTCTCCGACCGCTTCCCCACGGTCTGGGGCGCGTGCACCCGGGTGGGCCTGGACCCCTCGAAGGACTGGCTGCCGGTCGCGCCCGCGGCCCACTACCTCTCGGGTGGCGTGTGCACCGACCTCGACGGCGCGACCAGTCTCCCCGGGCTCTGGGCCTGCGGCGAGGCGGCGTGCTCGGGCGTGCACGGCGCCAACCGGCTCGCCTCCAACTCGCTGCTCGACGGCCTCGTCTTCGGCTCGCGCACCGTCGAGGCCATCGCCCGGGGCAAGCAGGGGCCCGACGAGGCCGGGGTGATGCGAGGGATCCTCGAGCTCGGCTCGTCGTTCCGCTCCGCGCCGGCCGTCACCGGGTCGCGTCGGGTGCCCGACCCCGACGACAAGGACCGTATCGAGCTCCAACGGACGATGACCCGCGACGCCGGCGTGCTGCGCGACGCCGGCTCGCTCACCGAGGCCGCGGCCTTCCTCGCGTCGGTCGAGTCCGACGATCCCGAGGTGGTCAACCTGCGCGACGTGAGCAGCGCGCTCGCCCAGGCTGCCCTCGCCCGCGAGGAGTCGCGCGGCACCCACACGCGCGTCGACTTCCTCGAGGAGTCGAGCGCGTTCGCCGGCCGGCTCGTCTTCACCGGCGAGACCCTGCCGTCGTTCGTCCCGCTTCCCGCACCGGCCCCCACGCCATGACGGCCGACGTCGAGCCTCCGGCCGCGGACGTCCGCGACGCGGTCGCCCGCGCCCTGGCCGAGGACCTCGGCCCGCTGGGCGACCTCACCGCCGCCCTCCTGCCGGCCGACGCGACCACGGTGGCGGCGTTCGTCGCGCGCGCCCCGGGCGTCGTGGCCGGGACCGCGTGCGCCACCGAGGCGTTCGCCCAGCTCGACGACCGGGTCGACGTCGAATGGAACGTCGCCGACGGCGACCGCATCGAGGCGCGCCAGACCCTCGGCCGCGTCGGTGGTCCGCTGCGCTCGGTCCTGACCGGCGAGCGCACCGCGCTCAACTTCCTCTGCCACCTGTCGGGGGTCGCGAGCCTGACCCGCCGCTTCGTCGACGCCGCGGGCGGCGGCGCGCGCATCTGGGACACCCGCAAGACCCTGCCGGGTCTGCGTTCGCTCGAGAAGGCCGCCGTGCGCGCCGGTGGTGGCGTGAACCACCGCGGGTCGCTCTCGGAGATGGTGCTCATCAAGGACAACCACCTCGGGGCACTGTCGGTGACCGACGCGGTCCGGCTCGCGCGCTCCCGCTGGCCGGGGCGCGGCGTGGAGGTCGAGTGCGACCGGCCCGAGCTCGTGCTCGAGGCGCTGGCCGCCGGTGCCGACCTGCTCATGCTCGACAACATGTCGCCGGCCGACGCCACCACCTGCGTCGGGCTCGTGCGCGACAGCGAACGGCCGGACACGCCGGTCGAGATCTCCGGCGGCGTCACCCTCGAGACCGTGGCCGACTATGCGGCCACCGGTGCCGACCTCATCTCCACCAGTGCGATCACGCAGTCCGCCCCGGCGCTCGACATCGGCCTCGACATCGGCCCTGACCGAACGGCGTGAACCACTCGGCCACCCGGGCAGCGGGGGCCTAGGGTCGGGGGCTCCATGTTGCTCTGCATCGACACCGGGAACACCCAGACCGTCATCGGGCTCTTCGACGGCACCGAGCTCGCCGACCACTGGCG
>CAZKTS010000011.1:0-3513 GCA_964555735.1 uncultured Bifidobacteriaceae bacterium | reverse complement strand
CGACACCCTCCGACGCGGCCCGGCCGGCGACGTGTGGGTCGGTCCCGCACCCGAGCGCGCCGCGCTCGAGGAGCTGTTCGCCGACGACCCCGAGGCTCGCGAGGTGGTCCTCGACGCGTCGATCGCCGACGTCGTCGAGCGGCACGTGAAGGACGGCCGGCTCCAGGCCGCGCTCCACGGGCAGGGCTGCATCGGCACCTTCGCCGGACCGCGCGATCCCGGCACCGCGTGGATCCACGCCCACCACAGCCTCGGGCTCATCGGCGGCTGGTCCTTCGTGGAGGGCGGTGTCGGACGGGTCTCGTTCTGCCTGGCAGACGCGGCCGGCGAGGCCGGAGCGGTCATCGCCGCGGGCACGCCCGTCGCGCGGATCGTCCCCGGGGTGGGCGTCGAGCTGGAGGGCGGCGAGACGATCCGTGCGCGTGCGGTCGTGAGCAACGCGGACCCGGTGCGGACCCGCGCGCTGCTCGCCGACGGCGCCGCGCCGGCGTTCCGTGCCCGGGTCGACGACTGGCGCATCACCAGCCCGGTCGTGAAGCTGAACTGCGCCCTCGAACGCCTGCCCACGTTCCCGGCCGCGAACGGCGACGCCAGCGTGTTCCGCGCCCAGGTCGAGATCGCCCGGAGCATCGACGACACGCAGGCCGCGTGCGACGCCGCCCGGCGCGGCGAGCCGGCACCCGAGTGGTGCGAGCTCTACTTCCAGACGCCCTACGACCCGTCGGTCGCGCCGCCGGGCCGGCACACGATGAGCGTGTTCGCCCAGTTCGTGCCCTACGACCTCGCGGCAGGCACCTGGGAGGCACGCCGGGAGGAGATCGCCGACGCGACCTTGGCGGCGATCGCCCGGTTCGCGCCCGACGTGGCCGACTGCGTGGTGGCGCGGCAAGTGCTCGGGCCCCCCGACGTCGAGGAGCGCATCGGGCTCACCGGCGGGCACATCTTCCAGGGCGAGTGCCTGCCCGACCAGATGTGGGAGCACCGCTTCGGGCCGCGCCTCGACGCCGACGGCGTCTACCTCTGTGGCGCCGCGACGCATCCGGGTGGCTCGGTGATGGGCATCAACGGCCGGAACGCGGCCGATGCGGTCATCGCGGACCTCGACGCCTGAGCGCGCGGTGGACCTCGACGAGCTCCTCGTGCGCGAGGGCGTCCGCGACACCATCGCCCGGTACGCCCACGCCGCCGACGGCGGACGTTTCGCGGATCTCGCCGACCTGTTCGCGCCCGACGGCGTCCTGGAGCTCGGGCCACCCGATGCCCGGCGCTTCGAAGGGCGCGCCGCCATCCGCGACTTCCTCGGCTCGGTCGGATCGGCTGGGGGGCGGGATGCCCGCCCCGCCCCGGACCTGTCCCCCTCCGGGATCCGGCACCACGTGGCCAGCACCTGGATCACGGTCGAGGGCCCCGGGCGCGTGACCGCCCGCTCCTACTTCTTGGTCGTCACCGACGCCGGGCCCGATCACTGGGGGCGGTATCGGGACGAGCTCGCGCCGATCGACGGCCGCTGGCGGTTCACCCACCGCCTCGCGCTCACCGATGGCGCCGTCCCGGGCGGGTGGGCCGCCGCCCGACGCGCGGGCGCCTGACGCCGGACCGCACCCGCCCGGCTCGCTCCGAACCGGACAAAAGCGGCGATTTCAGTGCGTGACATGGTTCACGCGCGGCCGAGAACCCGGTCATTTCGGACACCCTGGTTCGGACGTCACCAGGTCGGGTAGGTAGCGTCGTTGTCGGAAGTCACACGGTTGTGTTTCGCCAACTTCGTGTGCTTCCTCCCCTTTCGCCAGGAATGTTCCGACGCGCGCGCGTTCGGGCATCACCGGGCGGCGGGGGCGTCACATCCGCCAGCCAGGGAGAATCCATGCGAGGCAAGAACCTGGGCGCCATCGGCGCCGCAGTTGCAGCAGTGACCATCGCCGCCGTCCCCATCGCCAGCAGCATCGCGGGGGCGGAGTCCTCGACCGACCAGGCCGGCCCGGCTCGGGTCGAGCGGACCTACGAGACGACCTCCCCCGCAGCCGAGGCCGTCCGGTACTCGCGAGCGCTCGAGGAGTTCTACGAGACCCAGGCGTTCCTGCAGGCCGTGGCCGCGTACGAGGCGTCGCAGCAGCCCCAGTCCCGGGGTCGCAGCGGCGGCGGTGGCGGAGGCGGCGGCACGTGCGCCGGCTCGATCCCCGGCCACGTCATCTACCGCGAGTCGAAGTGCGACCCGCGCGCGGTGAACCCCAACTCCGGGGCTGCGGGCAAGTACCAGGTGCTCGCGTCCACGTGGGACGGCTACGGCGGCTACGCCACGGCCGATCAGGCACCCGAGTCCGTCCAGGACCAGTGGGCCGCCGAGGCGTACGCGCAGTCGGGCTGCCGCCCGTGGGGCGGGTGCTGACCGACCCGTCGCACTCCCCGCGCTCAGCGCTCGGGCCCTGCGCTCGATGAACCGTGCCCCCGTCCACCCCCCGGACGGGGGCACGGTCGCGCCCGGCTCCGCTGGGCCCACGCGGCGGCGCCTACCGTCGGTGTGATGGCCGCGCCCGACGTCGACGAGTTCGCCTTCACCGACGAGGGCCCCTGGGTCGTCGACCCGGACGACATCGTCTGGCTCGACGGCATCGACCGGATCCGGGCGCGCACCCGCGCCGAGGTCCCGCGCCTGCTCGCCCACCGCACGTTCCCGCCCGTCGGCCGGATGTCGCTCGTCGGGGCGCGGGTCGGCACCGCGCTGGGTGGCTGGTACCTCCGCGAGCGGGGCACGTCGGCGAGTCGCGCCGGCGTGAGCCGGCGGCTGCGCCGAGCCTTCGAGCGGCTCGGCTCCACCTACGTGAAGCTGGGCCAGATCGTGTCCGCGTTCGAGGGGCTGTTCCCGGACGAGCTGGTCACCGAGTTCAAGCGCCTGCGCGACCAGGTGCCACCCGAGCCGTTCGCCTCGGTGCGCGCGCTCGTCGAGGCCGACCTCGGACGACCGATCGAGGCGGTGTTCTCGTCGTTCGACGAGTCGCCGATCGCCGCTGCGTCGATCGCCCAGGTGCACGGTGCCACCCTCCGCACCGGCGAGGACGTGGTGGTCAAGGTGCAACGGCCCCGGGTCGCCGCGTTGGTGCGCTCCGACCTGCGTGCGCTGGCGTGGCTCTCCCCGCACCTGGTCGGTCGGATCCCGGTGGCCGCCCTCGCCAACCCGCCGGCGCTCGTGGAGCTGTTCGCCGAGCAGATCGTCGAGGCGCTCGACATCCGGCTCGAGGCCGAGAACATGCTCGACCTGGCGCGCGTCCTCGCGTCGACCGGGCAGCGGGCGAGGGTCGTGCCGCGGCCCCACCCGGTGCTCGTCACCCGCCGGGTCCACGTGAGGGAGCGGCTCCGGGGCTTCGCGTTCGACGACGTCGAGTCGATGCACGCGGCCGGGATCGACACCTCCGCGGTCCTGCGCGCCGGCCTCATCGCCAGCCTGGAAGGTGCACTGCTCCACGGCGTGTTCCACGGCGACCTCCACGGCGGCAACCTGCTCGTGGAGCCCGGGGG
>CAZKTS010000010.1:0-5746 GCA_964555735.1 uncultured Bifidobacteriaceae bacterium | reverse complement strand
CACACGCTCGCCTCGACGTCGCGCGCCGCGACCATCATGAGGTCGTTGAGCTCGTCGACGACGATGACGATGAACGGCAGCCGCTCGTAGCCCTTGCCGGTCGCGGGGTCGGGGTCGGCAGGCGTCGCCAGCTCGCCCCGGTCGACCATCGCGTTGTAGCCGGTGATGTCGCGCACACCGACCTCGGCGAGCATCTCGTAGCGCATGTCCATCTCGCGGACGGCCCAGTCGAGCGCGTTCGCCGCCTTCTTCGGGTTGGTCACCACCGGCGTGAGCAGGTGCGGCAGGTCGTTGTAGGCGCCGAGCTCGACGCGCGTGGGGTCGACCAGGATCAGGCGCACCTGCTCGGGCGTGTTGCGCATCAGCAGCGACGTGACGAGCGAGTTGATGCAGCTGGACTTGCCGGCGCCGGTCGCGCCGGCGATGAGCACGTGCGGCAGCTCCGCGAGGTTGAGCAGCGTGGCGCGCCCCGCGATGTCGCGGCCGAGCCCGACCTCGAGCGGATGCGTCGCCGCCTTGGCCTCGGGTGACGTGAGGATGTCGCCCAGCGTCACGAGCTGGCGCTGACGGTTCGGCACCTCGACGCCGATCGCCGAGCGGCCGGGGATCGGAGCGAGGATCCGGACGTCGGCCGACGCCATCGCGTAGGCGATGTCGTTCGAGAGCGCGGTGATGCGGTTGACCTTCACGCCCGGCGCGAGCTCGAGCTCGTAGCGGGTGACGGTGGGTCCGACCGTCGACCCGACGAGCTTGGCGTCGACGCCGTGCTGGTGCAGCGCGGCCTCGAGGATGCGGCCGCCCTCCTCCACCAGCTTGCGGTCGGCCGGTTTGGCGTCGCCCTTCTTCAAGATGTTCTTCGGCGGCAGCTTCCACGCGCCGGTGCGCTTCTTGGAGCCGAGGTCGAGCGCGACCTGCCCGTCCTCTTCGACGACGAGGTCGGGAGTGATCGCCGGAACGTCGGTGAGCGTCGGCTCGTCCTCGGGGTCGCCCGCGCTCGCCTCGACGTCGTGGTCTTGGTCGTAAAGCGCGGCGATCGCCTCACGACCGCCGAAGTCCTCGTCGGTCAGGTCGATCTCGACGTCGAACTCGCTGTCGGGCGCACTCGCGTCCGGCCCGTCGACCGCGTCGTCCATCGAGACCGGCTCGACCGGCGCCTCCATCTCCTCGTCGGCGGGCGCGTCGCCGGCCGGGAGCTCACCCAGCCGACGCAGGTGCTGGCCCGACCACGAGCCCGAGCGACGGGCGAAGCGCCCGAAGCCCGCGACGACGTCGCGCATCGGCACCCCCGGCGCGAGCAGCGCGCCGACGATCGCCACACCGAGCAGCACGATCGCCGCGCCCACCGTGCCGGCACCCGCCTCCAGCGGCCCCGCGATGGCGGCACCGGCGACACCACCGGCGTCGCGGAGGGCGCCCGCGGCACCGTCGATGCTGGGTGATCCACCCGAGAGGTGGAGGGCGCCGACCGCCGCGATCCCGAGGAGCGCGACGCCGAGGCCGACGCGCAGGGGCGCGGGCTCGGACGGTGCCTCCTCCCCGGCCTCCTCGGCCTCGATGGCGCGGCGAGCGGCCGGGCGAGCCCGGAACAAGAGGATGGCGAAGCCGACGCAGACGATCGGGACGGCGTAGCGCGCCTTGCCGAAGAGCGTGCCGAAGGCGTCGGAGAGACCGCTGCCGACCGGCCCGGCGAGATCGGAGAGCAGGCCGAGCGTGGTGAGCGCGGCCAAGACGAGGAGTGCGACCGCCGCCACATCCGCGCCGTGACCGCCGAGCTCGCGGCGCGCGGCTTCACGCGCCCGATCGCGCCGACTCGGCTCCGGAGGCGCAGCCGCCCGCCGCGGAGCCGCCTTCTTCTTTGCCGAGGACGGCTTCGCGGGCGCGCGCTTCCGAGTCGTCGTCCGTGTCGCCACGAAGCCAAGGTAACACCAGCATCATGGGCAACAACTGCATTCGTGAGCCCCTCCCGGGCCGCCCGGGCGGCACCGGGCGGGCCGGGCTCCCCCGGCGCTACAGGGCCTGCGCGTAGCCGCCGTCGACCGGATACACCTGGCCGGTGATCCACTCGCCGGCGTCGCTGCACAGGAGCACCGCGAGCGGCGCGGGGTCGTCGACGCGACCGAGACGACCGGCGGGGTACGCGCGCGCGAGGCGTCGCTCGAGCTCGGGGTCCGCCTCCACCATCTCGCCGAGCTGGCCGTGCGCCATCGACCCGAGCGAGATGCAGTTGACGGTGACGCCGCTGCGTCCGACCTCCGCGGCGAGCCCGCGCGAGAAGCCCATCGCCGCGGCCTTCGCCGCGCCGTAGACGACCTGGTTGCGCTCGCCCTTGCGGCCGGCGTCCGACACCATCGTGAGGATGCGACCCCAGCCGCGCTCGAGCATGTCGGGCAGATAGGCGCGGGTCACGTGCAGCACGCCGGTGAGGTTCACCCGCATCACCGGCTCCCAGTCGCTCGGGTCGCTCTCGGCGAAGGAGCGCAGCTTGAGCCCGTCGTCGCCGCCCCACGCGCGCACGCCGCTGCCCGCGTTGTTGACGAGGATGTCGAGCGGGCCGGTCGTGGCGACCATCTCGCGTACCGACGCCGGGTCGCAGACGTCGGCGACGACCGTGTGCGCCTTGCCGCCCTCGGCCTCGATCTCGGCGACCACGCCGTCGGCCCGGTCCTCGACCAGGTCGTTGACCCACACCTCGGCACCCGCCCGCGCCATCTGGATCGAGATCGCCCGGCCCATGCCCGCGCCGGAGCCCGTGACCAGCGCGGTGCGGCCCCCGATGAAGTTCGACCAGTCCCTGATCATGCCTAGACCTCCATCACCACCGGGATGATGGCAGGGCGCCGCTTCGTGCGGGCGTTGATGAGGCGGCCGACGGCCCGGCGGGCATGACGGCGCAGGGTGTCGAAGTCGGTCGCGCCCTCGGCCGCGGCCGCTTCGATCGACTCCCGCACCGCGGTACGGGCGTCCTCGAGGAGCTCCTCGGCTTCGCTCTCCCAGACCCAGCCGCGAGTCACGATCTCGGGCCCGGTGACGATCTCGCCGGTCTTCGAGTCGACGGTGACGATGACGACGACGAAGCCCTCCTCGGCGAGGTTGCGTCGGTCGCGCAGCACGCCGTGATCGACGTCGCCGCTGATGCCGTCGACGTACTGGTAGCCGGCGGGCACCGCTCGGCGGGCCACGTCGGCACCACCGTCGCCGATGCTCACGACGTCGCCGTCCTCGCAGACGAGGACACGGTCGGCGGGCACGCCGACCTCCTTGGCGAGATCGGCGTGGTGGACCATGTGCCGGTACTCGCCGTGGACCGGCACGAACCACTCCGGTCGGACGAGGTCGAGCATGAACTTCAGCTCCTCACGCGACGCGTGCCCCGAGACGTGCACGTGCGCGCTCGATGCATGCACGACGGTGGCGCCGGCGCGGCACAGCGAGTCGATGACGCGGTCGACGTTCACCTCGTTGCCCGGGATGGCGTGGGCGGAGAGCACGACGACGTCGTCCTCGCTCACCTTCACGTGCTTGTGCTCGTGGGCAGCCATCAGGGCGAGTGCACTCATGGGCTCGCCCTGGGAGCCGGTGCAGATCACGCAGACCTCGCCGGGCGAGTACCGGGCGGTCTCCTCGATGTCGATGACGCGATCCACGGGGATGTCGAGCAGGCCCATCTCGCGGGCGAGCGTCGTGTTGTGGACCATCGAGCGCCCGAGGAAGGCGACCTTGCGGCCGGCCGCCACCGCCTCGCGCGCCACCTGTTCGACGCGGTGGAGGTGCGATGCGAACGACGCCACGATGAAGCGCTTGTCGGGATGGTCGCGGAACAGCCCGCGGATGACGGGCCCGACGCTCGACTCCGACGGCGTGGAGCCCGGCCGCTCGGCGTTGGTGGAGTCCGACATGAGCAGCTTGACGCCCTGGCGACCGATCTCGCCGAGGCGCGGGAGGTCCGTCGTCCGGCCGTCGACCGGGGTGAGGTCGAGCTTGAAGTCGCCGGTGTGAAGGATCGTGCCGACGGGCGTGCGGTACGCCACCGCGAACGCGTGGGGCACGGAGTGGGTGACGGGGACGAACTCCGCTTCGACCGCGCCGATCCGGCGCACCTCGCCGTCGGCGACCGGGATCAGCTCGGTCTGCGAGAGGAGCCCGGCTTCCTCGATGCGCTTGCGCGCGAAGCCGAGCGACAGCGCGGAGCCGTAGATGGGCGCTTGGATGTCGCGCAGCAGGTACGAGAGCGCGCCGACGTGGTCCTCGTGCCCGTGCGTGAGCACGATGCCCTCGACCCGGTCCGCGTTGGCGCGCAGGTAGGTGAAGTCGGGCAGGACCAGATCGACGCCGGGCATGTCGGCCTCGGGGAACATGAGGCCGCAGTCGACCACGATGATCCCGCCCTCGACCTCGAGGCAGAAGCAGTTGCGCCCGATCTCACCCAGTCCGCCCAAGAAGACGATCCGGACGGGTGCAGCCACGGCGACGAGGCTAGTGCCGCTCCTCGCGCACGCTGCCGCACCCGTCCGTCATGTCGCGGCTCTGGCTACGCGCCGGCCATCACGTCCATGCCGAGCCGGCGGGCGAACTGCTGGTTCTGCATGCAGCGCTGGGTGTAGCCGTCGGAGACGGTCTTCCACTTCTCCTCGGTGAACCCGTTCGCCTTCGCGATCTCGAGCTGCTTGGCGGTGTCGGCGCCCGCGGGCTGCATCTTGATGCAGAGCGCCACGTAGTCGTCGTAGCTGACGCCGTCGATCGCTTCGAACATCGGGTCGTCCTTGGGGATCGCGGCCGCCTCGCTCTTGACCGCGTTGGACTCGGCCTGTGCGGCCGCGATGTTCATGTTGGCGTACGCGCCGCCCTGGGCCTGACCCTGCTGCATCGCAGCCTGGACCGCGGCCTCGGCCTGCTTCTTGGCGTCCTCGAGTGCACCCATGGCATGTCCCTTCTGGTCGGTCGTTGCCCCAGAGGGACGAAGCGTAGGCCCCCGCGCTTACGGGGTCACGGGCTGCTCAGGCACTCGCGCTCAGGCGCTCGCGCCGGCGCGGTCTGCGGCCACGCCGTCGAGGGAGAGGTACTCCTCGCTCGTGTCGGCGAAGTCCTCGAACTGGATGACGCCGAGCTCGGTGAACTTCTCGCGGAGCCAGCCGTCGGCGGCGTCGAGCAGTCCGAGCTTCTTGCAGTTGGGCACGATCTTGGAGAACAGCATCGACTGGAACACCGGGCGGTCCGGGGCTCGCAGCACGACCTTCACCGCCTCCTGCACGTCGACGCCCATCCGCTCCCAGACCTCCTGCTGGAGGAACCGGTCGCGCATGCGCACCGCGGCCTCGAAGGCGAACTCCTGGCGCTCCCGGATCTCGGCCGCGGTGAGCTGGTCGTAGTACTCCTGGAGCGACAGCACGCCGAACGCGACGTGGCGCGCCTCGTCGCTCATCACGTAGCGGAGCAGCTGCTTGAGGAGCGGCTCGGTGCTCATCTGGTGCATGTAGCCGAACGCGGCGAGGGCGAGGCCTTCCACCATCACCTGCATGCCGAGGTAGGTCATGTCCCAGCGGGAGTCGGCGATGATGTCGTCGAGCAGCATCCGCAGGTGCGCGTTGATCGGGTAGTGCCCCGACAACTTCGAGTCGAGGTAGCGGGCGAAGACCTCGACGTGACGAGCCTCGTCCATCACCTGCGTCGACGCGTAGTACTTCGCGTCGATCCACGGCACGGTCTCGACGATCTGCGCGGTGCAGATCAGTGCGCCCTGCTCACCGTG
>CAZKTS010000009.1:0-2860 GCA_964555735.1 uncultured Bifidobacteriaceae bacterium | reverse complement strand
CCAGGGCCTCGAGGCCCGGGCCGATCTCGACGGTCCCGGCCGCAGCCCGCCCGTTCGGACCGGTCCGCACCACCGAGCCGTCCGGCAGGGTCAGGCCCGAGTGCCCTTCGATCGACGAGCCGTCGGGCAGCACCACCGTCGTGTCGACGGCACCGGCGAGCGCGAGCGCGACGTCGGGGTCGGCCTGACCGAACCAGCCGTCGAGGGCCCCCACGAGCACGAGCCCCGCGACCACCGCCGCCGCGCCGGTGAGCACGGGCACGGGCCGCAGGCGCCGACGGCGCCGAGTGCCGACGAGTGAGATGCGGCGGTGCACCGCGGCTTCTGCGGCGAGCCGGACGGCCAGCCCGGTGACGAAGCCGGCATCGGCTCCGGGCGCCTCGGACCGACCGAGCGCGCGCAGCTCCGCCTTCAGCGTGCGGCGGCTCGGCCGCGAGGCGTGACGGATGCTCATCGCCCGTCGCCGTTCGTGCCCGGACCGTCGATGCACGGCCGGACCACACCGTCGGCCGTGGCGCCGCGCTCCACCGCCTTGCGCAGGGAGCCGAGCGCGCGGTGCAAGGTCACCGCGAGCACCGGCTTCGAGCAGCCCATCGCGTGCGCAGCCTCGTCGGCCGAGAGGCCGGAGAGGTAGCGGAGCGTGAGCGCCTCCTGGTACCGGGGGCGCAGGGTGCCGAGCGCGCTCAGCATCGCTCGCACCTCTTCTTCGCGCTCGATGCGGTCGAGGTCGTCGACCGCGGGATCGTCCGCAAGGGCCCGGAGCGCTCGCTGACCGCGCCGGGACTTGCTGCGCCCTTCGCGGCGGTAGTGGTCGACGAGCTCGTTCGACGCGATGCGGTACAGCCACGGACCGAAGCCCGCGCCGGACGCGTCGAAGCGGTCGAGGTGGCGGTAGGCACGCTCGAACGTCGCCGCGGTGACGTCTTCGGCGGCCTCGCGGGTCCAGGTGCGACGATGCGCGAACGCGTAGATCCGGTCGACGTAGCGGCGGTAGAGCGCGCTGAACGCCCCGGGATCCCGTCGCGCGCGAGCGACCAGCTCGCCGTCGTTCGGCGAGGCGGGATCATCGGGGTGCAGCTGCACCTGGTCCAGGTGTCGGGAGGTCTCGGCCGGCGCCACAGCTCCTCAGTGTGCCGGATGGCGGCAGTGGTCGCCCCCACCGGGGCTCACGCCTCTCCTCGTCCCCAGCACGAGACGGCGCCAAACCCCGTGAAACCGGCCTTCGCGGGCCGGGGGGAGACGGCCGAGGCCGACGACGCGGGGTCCGAGGGCTGGGGCGGGGCGGACCGCACCGTCGACCCCGGCACGTGCTCCCGGGGGGTGAAGGGCCGGCCTGCAGGGGCCGGGGGTGCGTGGGTCTCGATGGTGATGACCACGCCCCCCGCAACGGCCGCCCCGCGAGGGCATTTCACGACCGGTCAGACGGGCCCAGACCGACCGCTACTGGAGCTCCTCCGGATCCACCGGGCCGACGGCCAGCGGCTCGTGGTCCTCGTCGGGCACCCCCGGGGCGTGGCGGTCGAGCACGCCGAGCCGATCTCGGGCCTGGAGCCAGGTGAAGAATGCTGCGAGCAGCAGCCCGTCGGCGACGAGCACGGCGCGCACGCCGACGGCATCTGCGAGCACACCCTGGAGCAGCACCCCGAGCGGGTTGCACACTCCGAAGCTGACGAGCCAGATCCCGATCACCCGCCCACGCATCGCGTCCGACGACAGGTGCTGGATGCAGGAGTTGTTCGTCGCGATGAGCATGAGGAACCCACCGCCGACGCCGGCGAAGATCAGCACCGCGGTGACGAAGCTCGGCGCGACGCCCAACACCAGCACCGAGACCGCGTAGATCCCGGCACCGAGCGCGAGGATCGCACTCGGTCGACGATGCCCGTCGAGGCGACCGGTCGCGACGGCACCGACGATCGCCCCGACGCCGAACGACCCGGCGAGCACGCCGTACTGCACGGACGTCGCGTCGAACATGTCGAGTGCGACCACCGGGATGAGTGGAACCACCGGCTGGCCGACGAACGCGACGAACGCGTTGATGCCGATCGCCATGCGCAGTCCTGGTGAACGACGGACGTACGCCACACCATCGACGAAGTCGCGCCAGTAGTGCGATCCGCTCGAGCTCGCGTCCACGGCCGGACGATCGGTTCGCATCACGAGGAGCGTCCCGAGCACATAGGCGAAGCTGATCGCGTTGAGCAGGAAGCACCAGCTCGCGCCCGCGGTGTCGACCAGCAGCGCGCCGGCGATCACCGGTCCGAGCGCTTTGGCGATGTTGAACTGCGTCGAGTTGAGCATCACCGCGTTCGGCAGGTCCTCGCGCGGCACGAGCGCGGGGATGTACGCCTGCCAGACCGGCGCGTTGAGCGCGGCGGTCACACCGCCGAGGCCGGCGAGCACGAAGAGGAGCCAGAACGAACGCACGCCCGCCGCCCAGGTGCCCCACAGCGCGACCGCCTGGACCATCTGCACGGACTGGGTGACGACGAGCACCTTGCGGCGCGGGTAGCGATCGGCCAACGAACCGCCGACCGGGCTCAGCACCACGAGGGGCACGACGCCGATGAACGCGATGAGCCCCACCTTGGTGGCGCTCTCGGTGAACAGGGCGACGACCCAGCCGAGGGCAGCGAGCTGCATCTGGGAGCCGCTGCTCGACACGACCGCCGCGCTCCAGAGGAGCCGGAAGTCGCGGTGCGCGAAGGCGCGCACCGCGTAGGGGTACGAGCGGCCGCCATGCACCACGGGGTCTTCGGCGGCCACGGGCCGACGGTACCCTCCAGCCATGACATCGATGGCGGACAAGACAGTGGTGGTCACCGGCGCGAACACCGGGATCGGCAAGGAGACCGCG
>CAZKTS010000008.1:0-9454 GCA_964555735.1 uncultured Bifidobacteriaceae bacterium | reverse complement strand
TCGCGTGAGGCGCTACGG
This sequence comes from uncultured Bifidobacteriaceae bacterium, assembly GCA_964555735.1. GTDB lineage: Bacteria > Actinomycetota > Acidimicrobiia > IMCC26256 > PALSA-555 > CAZKTS01. The sequence continues at coordinate 9,436 of CAZKTS010000008.1, read as the reverse complement.
CTAGGACTCGGCCTCCACCACCGCGCCGTTGGGGCTCGGCGCGTTGCCGTCATCGGCCTTCAGCAGCTCGGCGAGGCCACCGACCGCACCGAAGAGCCCGGACATCTCGGTGGGCAGGAAGATTTTGGTGGCCTGTCCATCGCCGACCCGCACCAGCGCGTCGAGGTACTTGAGCGCGAGGACGTCCGACGTCGGATTGCCGTCGTGCATGGCCCCGAACACCGAGCGGATCGCATCCGCCTCACCGGACGCCACGGTGACCTGCCGGTACTTCTCGGCGTCGGCGAGGCGCTGGATGGCCTCCGCCTCACCCTGGGCCGAGAGGATCGCGGCTTGCTTCTCCCCCTCGGCGCGCGTGACGGCGGCCTCGCGCACACCTTGCGCTTCGGTGACGACCGCGCGCCGGGTGCGCTCCGACTGCATCTGGTGGTGCATCGACTGCACGACGTCGGGCGGCGGGTCGATGCGCTGGATCTCGACCCGCACGACCCGGACGCCCCAGCTGTCGGTGGCGTCGTCGAGGATCTCGCGCAGATGCGTGTTGATCTTCACGCTCGACGTGAGCGCGTCGTCGAGGTCGAGGTCACCGATGAGGTTGCGCAGGTTGGTCTGCGCGAGCTTGCTGACCGCGAGCTCGAAGTTGGAGATGTTGTAGAGCAGCCGCTGCGCGTCCGTGGCCTCGTGGTACACGACCGCGTACACGGTGACGACGACGTTGTCGGAGGTGATGACCTCCTGCGGCGGCACCTCGACGACCTGCTCGCGCATGTCGACGAGGATCAGCCGATCGATGTAGGGGATGATCACGCGCAGCCCCGGATCCATCGTGGCGTGGTAGCGCCCGAGGCGCTCCACGACGCCGCGCTGGTACGGCCGCACGATGCGGAACGACTTCAGTGCGGTGATGAACAGCAGCAGCGCGAACGCCGCCAAGACGATGATGACGACCACTTCGGCATCCATCTACGAACCCGCCTCTCGTACTTGTCGGACTTCGTGGTTCGGCGCGACGACCAGACGCGTACCCCGCACCGCGACGACCTCCACCTGCTCGCCGGCGGCGATCGGTTCGTCGAGGTCGGTCTCGGCGCGCCACTGCGCTCGCTCGAGGCGCACCAGACCGGTCGCGTGCGCCTCGCCGGGGATGTCCTCGAGGACGACCGCGACGCGTCCGACCCAGCGGTTCGATCCCTGGACGTCGTCGTCGTCACCGGAGTGGGCCAGCCGACGGCCGAGCGGCACCAGGAACGCGAGCGCGGCGCCACTGCCGACCAGGAAGACGAGCCACTGGAACGCGACCCCGCCGCCGAGCGCGGCGACGACGGCGGCGAGCGCGGCGCCGGCCGCGAACGAGATCATGAAGAAGAGGAACGGCGTGACGAGCTCGGCCACCGCCAAGAGGACTGCCGCCGCGATCCACACCCAGACCCAGTCGCTCGCTTCCATGGCGACCCCTCTCTCTGCTTGCGAACGTACACCCGCCGCAATCGGAGTCGGTCGTCGGACCGCCCGGCGACGAGAATGGAGCGATGGCCTTCCCCGACCGCCTCGCGCGCTTCCTCGAGGCCGGCTCACCCACCCGTGAGCTGGCCGAGCGCTTCGCGGCCGCGGGGCACGAGTGCTACCTCGTGGGCGGGCCGGTCCGGGACGCGTTCCTCGGACGGGTCGACCCGGGCGCCGACGTCGACCTGACCACCGACGCCCGACCCGACGCCATCGAGGCCATCGTGCGGGGCTGGGCCGACGGCGTGTGGCTCCAGGGCCAGCGCTTCGGCACGATCGGCGCGACCAAGGACGGCGAGCGGTTCGAGATCACGACGTTCCGCGGCGAGATCTACCGGCCGGAGAGTCGCAAGCCGGAGGTGACCTTCGGCGACGACATCGAGCACGACCTCGAGCGCCGCGACTTCACCGTGAACGCGATGGCGCTCGCCCTGCCCGAGCCGCGGCTCGTGGACCCGTTCGGCGGCGCCGAGGACCTCGCGGCGCGGGTGCTGCGGACGCCCACCGACCCCGAGGTGTCGTTCGGCGACGACCCGCTGCGCATGCTGCGCGCGGCGCGCTTCGTCGCGGGCTTCGGGTTGGTGCCCGTCGAACCGCTCGTGCGCGCGATCGAGGACATGCACCCTCGACTCGAGATCGTGAGCATGGAGCGAATCCGCGACGAGCTGTCCCGGCTCCTGACGGTCGAAGACCCGAGCGCGGGGCTCTGGCTGCTGTGCGAGACGCGCCTCTCCGACGAGTTCCTCCCGGAGCTCAACGCGATGCGCCTCGAGCAGGACCCGATCCACACCCACAAGGATGTGCTCGCCCACACGATCGCAGTGGTGCGCAACACACGTCCGGAGCTGCGCGTGCGCCTCGCGGCGCTGCTGCACGACGTCGGCAAGCCCAAGACGCGGTCGTTCGGGCCGGGCGGTGTGAGCTTCCATCATCACGAGGTGGTCGGCGCGCGCATGGCCGAGGAGCGCATGCGTGCGCTTCGGTACCCCAACGAGCTGGTCGAGGAGGTGACGACGCTCGTCTACCTCCACTTGCGGATCCACACCTACGCCATGGGCTGGACCGACAAGGCGGTGCGCCGGTACGTCCGGGACGCCGGGCCGCTCCTCGACGACCTCAACCACCTCCAGCGCTGCGACTGCACGACGCGGAACCAGCGCAAGGCGAACGCGCTCGCGCGCCGCATGGACGACCTCGAGGCGCGGATCGCGGAGCTGCGCGCCCAGGAGGAGCTCGATGCGATCAAGCCGCCGCTCGACGGTCGGCAGGTGATGGAGCACCTGGGCGTCGAGCCCGGTCGCGTGATCGGCGACGCGCTCGCGTACCTGCTGGAGCTGCGCCTCGACGAGGGCCCGATGACCGAGGCCGAGGCCTACGCCCGCCTCGACGAGTGGGCCCGCGACCACGGGATCACGCCCGCCTCCTGAGGTTCTCGGAACGCTGAGCCACCGCAGCGGTGGACGAACGTGCCCAGAACGCGGGTCGTGGGTGCTTCAGCCCGTGAAGTCGAGGTCGTCGCTCGTGAACGTCGCCACGACCACTTCGACGGCGCCGATGTCACAGCCCGAGCCTTGGGGCCGGGCGACGCCGCGCTCGTCGGTGGTGATGGTCGGGAGCGTGCCGCCCGGGCCGGGGCACGCAGCCACCGGGATCCGGTCGAGGAGGGGGCTGTTCGCCGCCGGCAGGTGGGTCAGCCCGATGCCACCGTTCGCGGCGAGGGCGCCGAGCTGCGGGTCCGCGCCGTTCACGACGTCGCCCGGAGCGGCCCCGAAGCCGCAGGTGTCGTTGCCCTGCTCGTAGTTGTACCCGAGCGTCGCCGTGGCGCTGCCGGCGAGGAAGCTGCACGTTCCTCCGCCGGCGACCACCGTGCCGAAGCTCGTCAGGGAGCCGATGCCACCTTGGCCGACGACCAGGTTCGTGCCGGTGCCCGAGATCGTCGTGTACAGGAGCACGAGGTTCCTCGCGCGGACGCCGAGACCCGAGTGGCCGCTCACCGTCGAGTTGACGAGTGTGGCCGTGAAGCCGTCGGCCGAGACGTTGAAGTTGTTCGGCGTCGTGAAGGTCGAGCGGATGGCGAGCATGTTGACGCCGGCCTGCACGGACGCGTTCGCGCCGCTGATCTGGGAGTCGGAGACCACCAAGAGGGTCGGCGTCCCGGCCGAGACGAGCCCGCGGAGGCCGGCCGACACCCGGGAGCTGCTCACCGTGATGCTCGCGGCCGAGATGCCATCGCCGCCGGCGGTCCCGGTGACGGTGGACCCGGTCACCACCGCGGTGTTGGTCTGCAGGCCGCCCTCGATCGTCGAATCGGTCACGGTCGACGTGCCGAAGTGCAGGAACCCGAGGTTGGGACCCGTGATCGTCGATCGGTCGACCTGGAAGACGGCGGGGCCGTTGAGGACCATCCCGCGGTCGCCCCCGGTGATGACCGAGTCGGCGATCACCACGGCACCGTTGCCGGTCACGTTGACGCCCTCGTCGGTGCCGGTGATGTCGAAGTCGTTGATCGTCAGCGGTGCGTTACCGGTGCGGTCGAGCCCGTGCTTGGCCGCACCGGGCTGCACGACGGCGTTGCCGTGACCGTTGATCGTGAGGCTGCCGGGGCTGGCCGTGTACTGGAGCGCCGGGAGCGTGCCGTCGAGCGTGATGGTGCCGAGCCCGGCTGGGATCTCGATGACGTCGTCGTCGGCGTTGGCGTTGACGGCGAGCAGCGCGTCGCGCAGCGAGCACGAGCTGTCGCACGTGCCGTCGCCGGGGTCGGCGGTGGTGGTGACGGTCCAGGTGGTCGGCGCCGCCCCGGCCGGCGGGCCGACGACGGCGAACGTGGCCGCGGCAACGACGCCGAGCACCATGGTGATCGCCAGCCGTCGCCGCACGCCCCTGCCTTCCTCGCTCACGAGACGACGAGAACCTAGCGGAGGTCGCCCCGGCTCACTCGCCGCGGCCGAACGCCTCCACATTCTCGCTCGGGCCGCTCGGGCCCGGCGTCCGTCCGGACGCGGTGCTCACTCGCCGCGGCCGAACGCCTCCACCATGTCGCGGGCCTCTTCGTCGGTGTACTGCACCGGCGGCGACTTCATGAAGTAGGCCGACGGGCCGAGCAGCGGACCACCGATGCCGCGGTCCTTGGCGACCTTGGCGCAGCGCACCGCGTCGATGATGACGCCGGCGGAGTTGGGCGAGTCCCACACCTCGAGCTTGAGCTCGACGTTCAGGGGCACGTCACCGAAGTTGCGGCCCTCGAGGCGGATGTAGGCCCACTTGCGGTCGTCGAGCCACGGCACGTGGTCCGACGGGCCGATGTGCACGTGCTCGGCCTCGACCGGCGTGTCCATCTGGCTCGTCACCGACTGGGTCTTGGAGATCTTCTTCGACTTGAGCCGCTTGCGCTCGAGCATGTTCTTGAAGTCCATGTTCCCGCCGAAGTTGAGCTGGTACGTCTGGTCCAGCTCGACGCCGCGGTCCTCGAACAGGCGGGTGAGGATGCGGTGGACGATCGTGGCGCCCACCTGGCTCTTGATGTCGTCGCCCACGATCGGCACCCCGGCGTTGGCGAACTTCGTGGCCCACTCGGGGTCGCTCGCGATGAACACCGGGATGGCGTTCACGAACCCGACGCCGGCGTCGAGGCACGCCTGCGCGTAGTAGCGCTGGGCGTCCTCGGACCCGACGGGGAGGTAGCTCACGAGCACGTCGGCCTTGGCGTCACGCAGCGCCTGGGCGACGTCGACCGGCTCGGCCGGCGACTCCTCCACGATCTCGCGGTAGAACTCGCCGAGGCCGTCGTGGGTCGGGCCGCGCTGCACCTGCACGCCGAGCTCGCCTACCTCGGCGAACTTGATCGTGTTGTTCGGGCCGGCGCTGATCGCCTTGCCCAGGTCGACGCCGACCTTCTCGGCGTCGACGTCGAACGCGGCGACGAACTCGACGTCGCCCACGTGGTACCCGCCGAGCACGACGTGCATCAGGCCGGGCACCTCTTCGTTCGGGTCGGCGTCGCGGTAGTACTCGACGCCCTGCACGAGGCTGCTCGCGCAGTTGCCGACGCCGGCGATCGCGACACGGACCTTGCCGGACGGGTTGGTGGTGGACTGCCCAGTCATGCCGGGGCTCCTTCGCTCTGGATCTCGGAGATCTCGGTGGGTTCGGGCGCTTCCTCGACCGCGGTGTCGGGGGCGTCGCCGCGCTCGAGCGCGATGAGCCCCTCGACCCACTCGAGGTCGCGTTGGGTCGATCGGGTGCGGTGCTCGAGGAGGCTCCGCGTGTAGCGGTCCTCCGAGCCGGGTGCGGGAGCGCTGGCCGTGCGGGCGGAGTGCCGCGCCGGCGCCAGGCGGGCCTGCAGCGCGTCGCGTCGGCGCTCCAGGAGGAGGAGGCGGTCGCGGCTCGGCAGGTGCCGGCAGAACGCGAGCTTGAGCGCGAACGCGCGGTCGGCGTCGGCCCGGTCGTCGTCGGCGAGGAGCAGCTCGACGAAGAGCGCCTCGCCGCGCTCGGTGATCCGGTAGGCCTTCCGAGTGCGCCGGCCCCCGGCGACCCGGTCGGCCACCGAGCGAAGCCGCGCCGCCGCGAGGTCGCCGGTCACGGAGCCCGTCGGCACCGGGGCCGCGCTGGGCGCCGCCGTCGGCGTCACGATCTCGATCGCGCCGTCCTTCTCGAGCCGGCGCAGCGCGGGATAGAGGGACCCGTACGAGACGCCCCACAGGAAGCCCAGGGTCTCGCCGAGGCGCTTCTTCAGCTCGTAGCCATGCAGCGGCTGCTCCTTGAGCAGTCCCAGGACGGCGAGCTCCAGCACGGTGGACTCCGGGGGTGGTCGGGCGCCGCCGGATGACGGCCCGATATATCGGGGCGATATATCGAGGGAGAGTATGACGGCGTTCGGGAGGATGGTCAAGTCGGGGGCCGCCTCGTCGAGGTGCCCGTGCAGGCGCCAGATCTGGGGCAGTCGAGCGCCGCGAGCCGGGCCGAGATCCGGTGCCTACACTCACCCACGATGCGGAGGCACGTCGACTACGCACTCGCCCGTCGTGCGGTGCTGCGCGACCTCCGCGCCGGCAAGCGTGGCCGCAACGACGTCTGCGACGCCCACCCCGAGCTGCTGCGGGCGGGGCGCCACGTCGGCGAAGAGGCGGGCGGCGACTGCCCGGTGTGCGGCAGCGGCCATCTCCGACTCGTGTCCTACGTCTACGGCGACGCGCTGCGCACCGCGAACGGCCGCTGCATCACGTCGGACGTGGAGCTGGCCAAGCTCGAGGAGCGCCACGAGGAGTTCTCGCGCTACGTCGTCGAGGTCTGCCTCGACTGCCGCTGGAACCACCTCCAGCGTCACGAGCTCCACGGCCGTCGCCACGTCGGCTGACCACCTCGGCTGATCAGCCGTAAGCCCCGACCCTCGTCGTCCGTCAGGACGGGCGGATCACGACACCACCGAAGGAGCCAGGACCATGCCCGAGGACGACGCGACGCAGGCGATGCCGACCGAGCCGGTGGGCGGCGGATCGCCGCCGGTCCCACCCGCGCCGGGTGGCGGTGACGACGACGGCGACGAGGGCAACCGGCGCACGCTCTGGATGATCGTCGGCGGTGTCCTCGTGCTCGGCGTCCTCGTCGGCGCGCTCATCGCGGTGCTCGCGAGCGGTGGCGGTGACGACGCGGTGGCGACCGATTCGTCGAGCACCTCCTCGTCGTCCTCGTCGACGTCGTCCACCACCTCGACGTCGGCACCGACGAGCACGACCAGCGCGACCACCCCGCCGACCGCGCCGCCCACCGCGCCGCCGGCCGGTCCGCAGGTGACCTCGCTGAGCGCGAACCCGTCGTCCGTCAACTGCCTCCAGGGCAGCAACCCCTCGGTGACGATCTCCTGGAGCACCAGCAACGCCAACCAGACGACGTTGTCGGTCGACGGCCCGGGCATCTACGGCACGTACGGGCCGTCGGGCTCCGTGACCTTCACGCCGGGCTGCCCGCCCCCGAGCCAGGGGCAGACCCACACGTACACGGTGACCGCGAAGGGCCCCGGCGGGCAGTCGCAGAAGACGACCTCCGTGCAGTTCTTCGGCATCCCGGTCTAGCGACGAGCGTGTGGCGCGACCCCTCGTGGCCGGGGCTACGCTGCGGTCACTGCCGGGAGCCGTGGGTGCCCTGGACGGTGGAGGTCACGAGATGACCGCAGGAACGACCCCGAAGCGCCGGGTCACTGCGCCGGCGATCGCCGCGCGCAAGGGCGACGGCACACCGCTGGTCATGGTCACGGCGTACGACGCGCCGTCGGCGCGGATCGTCGACGAAGGCGGCGTCGACATGATCCTGGTGGGCGACACGCTGGCCATGGTCGTGCTCGGCTACGACGACACGCTCCAGGTCACGACCGACGACATGGCGCACCACGTGGGCGCGGTCGCCCGCACGAAGCCGAACGCGCTCGTCGTCGGCGACCTCCCGTGGCTCAGCTACCACGTCTCGATCGAGGAGACCGTGCGCAACGCGGCGACGCTCGTGCGCGCGGGGGCGGGTGCCGTGAAGCTCGAGGGTGGCCGCAAGCGGCTGCCCGCGATCCAGGCGATCCTCGATGCCGAGATCCCCGTGATGGGCCACATCGGCCTCACGCCGCAGTCGGTCCACGCCATCGGCGGGTTCAAGGTGCAGGGCAAGGAGCTCGAGACCGCCCGCGAGATCGTCGACGACGCGATCGCGCTCGCCGAGGCCGGGTGCTTCGCGATCGTGCTGGAGTGCGTGCCCGACGCCGTCGCCCGCCTCGTCACCGACTCCGTGTCGGTGCCCACCATCGGCATCGGGGCCGGCCGACACTGTGACGGCCAGGTGCTCGTGTACCACGACCTGCTCGGCTTCCAGGACTGGCTCCGCCCGAAGTTCGTGCGGCGCTACGCCGAGCTCGGGGCCGAGGCCACCGACGCGGTCACCCGCTTCGCGGCCGACGTGCGCGCGGGCACGTTCCCCTCGAGCGAGGAGACGTACCACGCGGCGGACTCCATCGCCGCCGCGCTGGAGCGGGCCACCGACGCCCGCGGGCGCGTGGCCGACGCCGACGACGCGACCAGCGAGCCCGCCCCCGCGTGATCCGGGTCCGCGCGTCGCTGCCGGCGGCGCTCGGCCTGGTCGTCCTGCTGGCGAGCCCTGCGGGCGCCGCCACGCGCTCCATCGATCAGGCGCTGGAACGCGCCCGTCCGGCGCGCGCGCCGTTCACCGACCTCACCCAGACCCGGGTGCACGTGGGTGAGGACCGCCTCCGGGTCGTGGTCGCCGACGACGAGGGCGAGCGGGTCCAGGGCCTCCGGGCCCGCGCCGACATCGGCCGCTACGACGGCATGCTCTTCGTGTTCGACGGTCCGACGTCGACGGGCTTCACGATGTCGACCGTGCCGGTGGCGCTCGACATCGGCTTCTACGACGACGATGGCCGAGTCGTCGACCGCCTCCGGATGGAGCCCTGCCCCGACGACGAGTCCGAGTGCCCCGTCTACCGGGCCGACGGCGAGTTCACGTATGCGCTCGAGACCCTGGCCGACGACCTCCCGCGCGGCCGACTCACCGGCTGACCGCGCCCGCCGCGCCTGTCACACCCCGTCGGTACGGTCGTCCCGACACCGAATCGCCCGGGGCTCGTCGAGCCCGAGGGGCAGCGCCGGCCATCGCACTGGTAGCCTCGCTTCCTTCACAACTCGACACCTGCTCTCGCGGCAGCCCCGATCCTCGGTGCGGCGACAGGGAGAGCCCCCTTCCGAGGTCCGGAAGGTGGTCCGAAGGAGGTCCGGCCCATGCGGCCGTACGAGGTCATGGTCATCTTCGACGCGGATCTGGAGGACTCCGAGATCCGCGCCGCGCTCGACCGCCACATCCAGCTGCTCAAGGACAAGGGTGCCCAGATGGGCACCACCGACATCTGGGGCAAGCGGCGGTTCGCCTACCGGCTGAAGCA
>CAZKTS010000007.1:0-10933 GCA_964555735.1 uncultured Bifidobacteriaceae bacterium | reverse complement strand
CGCGCTCTACCAGGCGCTCCGTGCGGGACAGCGCAGCGAGGTGCGCAAGCTGATCCTCACCGCGAGCGGCGGCCCGTTCCGCGGCCGCACCAAGGCCGAGCTCGAGCACGTCGCGGTCGAGGACGCGCTCAAGCACCCCACGTGGGACATGGGCGCGAAGATCACGATCGACTCCTCGACGCTCATGAACAAGGGGCTCGAGGTGATCGAGGCCCACGAGCTCTTCGGCGTCGACTACGACCAGGTGGAGGTCGTGGTGCACCCGCAGTCGGTGGTGCACGGGATGGTCGAGTTCACCGACGGCGCCACGATCGCCCAGCTCTCGATGCCCGACATGCGCCTGCCCATCGGTCTCGCCCTCGGGGCCCCCGCCCGCCTCGACGAGCCCTTCGGCGAGATCGACTGGACCACGCTCGGCACCCTCACCTTCGGGCCCCCGGACCTCGAGGCCTTTCCCTGCCTGGCCCTGGCCTACGAGGCGGGCCGGACGGGCGGCGGGGCGCCGGCGACGCTCAGCGGGGCCAACGAGGTCGCGGTCGAGGCCTTCCTCGCCCGGCGGATCCCGTGGCTGGGGATCGCCGAGGTCAATGCGTCGGTACTCTCGTCCGTGTCCTCATCTGGGGGCGCCGGGAACGTCCGGGACGTCCAGGACGTTCTCGAAGCCGACCGGGTCGCGCGCGAGCGGGCCCGGACCGTCATCGATCGCATGGAGCCCCCCGCGTGAAGGAAGTGGCGTGAAGGACCCGTTCGAGGAAGCCTCGGCCGAGGTCGACCGGCGCGGCGCGGCCTTCATCCTGCTGGCCGTGATCGTGGGCTTCGTGGTCCTGGGAATCGTCCGCCCGGGCGCGCGCGACGCCCTCCTCATCGTCTTCGGCATCGTGCTCATGGTCATGCTGCACGAGTGCGGCCACTTCATCACCGCGAAGCGGGCCGGGATGAAGGCCACCGAGTTCTTCGTGGGCTTCGGTCCGCGGCTGTGGTCGTTCCGGCGCGGCGAGACCGAGTTCGGCGTGAAGGCGATACCCGCCGGCGGCTACGTGCGCATCCTCGGCATGACCAACGTCGAGCAGCCCGAGCAGGACCCCGAGACCGGCGAGTGGGTGCACGACTTCCGCCCGGAGGACGAGCCGCGCGCGTTCCGCAACGGCTCCACCAAGAACCGCCTCGTCGTCATCCTCGCCGGCGTCACCGTCAACATCTTCATTGCCTTCCTCCTCTTCTTCATCGTGATCGCCGGGCAAGGGCGCATCGCCGACGGCCCGGGCACCACGGTCGCCGAGGTCACGAAGGGGAGCGCGGCGGCCACTGCCGGACTCCGATCCGACGACAAGATCGTCGCCATCGACGGGGCGAAGATCGACGGCTGGGAGGAGCTCAAGAGCTCGATCGAGTCCCACGGCGGCAAGGAGACGACCTTCACCGTCGTCCGCGACGGCGCGCAGCTCGACATCGTCGCGACGCCCAAGCTCGAGGACGGCCAAGGCTTCCTCGGCGTCCGTCCCACCACCGAGTTCCGCGACGTCGGCGTGCTCGAGGCGGTCCCCGAGTCGTTCAAGGCGATGGCCGACATCACCACCGGCACCGTCGACGGCTTCGCCCGCTTCTTCTCGCCCTCGGGCGTCGAGCGGTACTCGGAGAACTTCACCAGCAGTGCACCCGCAGCAGGGTCGGCCGAAGCGGTCGACCGGCCGATGTCGCTCGTCGGCATCGTCGACCAGGGCAGCCAGATCATCGACGGCAACGTCTGGGCGCTCCTCTGGTTGCTCGGCGGGATCAGCCTGATCCTGGCGCTGTTCAACCTGATCCCGCTGCTGCCGTTCGACGGCGGCCACGCCGCGATCGTCGTCTACGAGTGGGCGGCGTCGAAGATCCGGGGCCGCACCGTCCGCGCCGACTACCGCAAGCTCATGCCGGTGACAGCGGTCGTGCTCGCGATCTTCCTCACGCTGGGCCTGAGCGCGATGTTCCTCGACATCCGGCAGGCCGTCGGCAAGTAGTCCGGTACCCGAGCGCGGCAGTCGGTCGACCCTGGCCCTGCACGGGATCTCCATGACGTGGAGGCGAAGGGATCGGCGCCCCGCCCGTAGGCTGGGCCTGATGGTGGAGAGTCGATGAACGAGCGGCGTCGCACCCGGCAGGTGCAGGTGGGGAGCGTCGCGGTCGGCGGCGACGCGCCGGTCTCGGTGCAGTCGATGACCACCACCAAGACGGCTGATGTCGACGGCACGCTCGCCCAGATCTATGCCCTCGCGGCGGCAGGCGCCGACATCGTCCGGTGCACGTGCAACGAGGAAGAGGCGGCCGAGGGGCTCGCCCAGATCGTGCCCCGCTCGCCGGTGCCGCTCGTCGCCGACATCCACTTCCAGTACAAGCTCGCGCTCGCGGCCATGGAGGCCGGCGTGCAGGCGCTCCGCCTCAACCCGGGCAACATCCGCAAGCCCGAGCACATCAAGGTCGTCGCGGCCGAGGCGCGCGACCGCGGGCTGCCGATCCGTATCGGCGTCAACGCCGGCAGCCTCGACCCCGAGATCTACGAGCGCCACGGCGGCGCGACCCCCGAGGCGTTGGTCGAGTCCGCGGTGAAGGAGCTCACCTACTTCCGCGAGGTCGACTTCGAGGACGTGAAGATCTCGGTGAAGGCGTCGAACGTCGCGCTGATGATCGACGCCTACCGCCTGCTCTCGGCGACGGTCGACCACCCGCTGCACCTCGGCGTCACCGAGGCGGGGCCGCCGCCCGCCGGACTGGTGAAGTCGACGGCCGGCATCGGCACGCTCCTCGCCGAAGGCATCGGCGACACCATCCGCTTCTCGCTCACGGCCGATCCGGTCGAAGAAGCGCGGGCCGGGCGCACGCTGCTCGAGGCGCTCGGGCTGCGCGAGCGCAAGGGTCTCGACCTCATCGCCTGCCCGAGCTGTGGCCGGGCGGAGGTCGACGTCATCGCCGTCGCCAAGGCCGCGCAGGACGCCCTCGGCGATCGCAACATCCCACTCCAGGTCGCGGTGATGGGCTGCGTGGTCAATGGGCCGGGCGAGGCGCGCGAAGCCGACTTGGGCATCGCGGCCGGGCGCGGCAAGGGCCATCTGTTCGTGCGCGGCAAGGTCGTGCGCGTCGTGCCCGAGGCCGAGATGGTCGCGGCGCTCGTCGAGGAGGCCGAGCTCATCGAGAAGGAGGGCATCGATGCTCGCCTTGCCGCCGCCGATGCGAACGCCGAGGCGATCGCCGCGGCCGAACGAGAAGAACTGATCCAGCTCCGGGGCGTCGATGTGAACCACGCGGAGGGTCGCATCGAGAGGATCCGCGAACTCACCGAGTGACCTGGCTCGAGCCGGTCGTGCTGGAGGGCCAGCACGTCCGCCTGGAACCGCTGGGCCCTCACCACGTGGACGGGCTCTGGGCTGCCTCGGATCCGAGCCTCTGGACGTACATGCCGTTCAGCGTCGCGAGCCGTGACGACGTCGCGGCACTGGTCGAGTTCGTGCCGATGGTCGGGCTCGGCTTCGCGACGATCGACCGGGCGACCGACGCCATCGTCGGCTCGACGTCGTTCCTGGCGCCGAACGAGACGAACCGATGCGTCGAGATCGGTGCGACCTGGGTCACGCCATCACGCCAGCGCACCGTCATCAACACCGAGGCGAAGCTGCTCCAGCTCACCCATGCGTTCGAGGCCCTCGAGTGTGCTCGGGTCGAGTTCAAGACCGACGCGCGCAACGTCCGCTCGCGGGCGGCGCTCGCTCGCATCGGCGCGGTGGAGGAGGGCGTGCTGCGCAAGCACATGGTCATGCCCGACGGTCACTGGCGCGACAGCGTGTTCTTCTCGATCCTCGACACCGAGTGGCCCGGCGTCCGCGGCCGTCTCGAGGAGATGATCGTCAGGTGAGCGGGAACACGATCGGGATGACGATCAACGACACCACGATCGTGAGCAAGGTCAGCGGCGCGCCGAGCCGCGTGAAGTCGCGGAAGCGATAGCCGCCCATCCCGAAGACGAGCAGGTTGGTCTGATATCCGATCGGCGTGAGGAACGAGCATGACGCGCCGATCAGGATCGCGATGGCGAAGGGCCGGAAGTTGAGCCCCGCGTCGCCTGCGGTCGCCAGCGCGATGGGGAACATCAACACCGCAGCCGCGTTGTTGCTGAGCAGCTCGGTGAGGATCATCGTCGCCAGCAGCACGCCGGCCAGCACGCCGACGTCGCCGGCCGGCCCGGACGCGTCGACGAGGAGGCTCCCGACCTCCTGCGCGAGTCCGCTGGTCTGCATGGCCGCCCCGAGGCCGAAGCTCGCGGCGATCAGCACGATGATGTCGAAGTTGATCGCCCGGCGTGCCTCCGCCGGGGTGATCGCGCCGACGGCCATCACCGCGAGCGCGGCGAGCAGCGACGTCTTGAGCAGCGAGAGCAGACCGGCCCCCGAGACGACGATGAGCGCGAGGGTGATGAGCTCGACGGCCCGGGCGCGGTTCCGGCGTAGCGGCGCCCCACCTTCGACCGCCGACACCAGCAAGAAGTCGTCGCGACCCCGCCAGCGACGACCGAAGTCGGCGTCGGCCAGCACAAGCAGCAGGTCGCCGGGCCGGAGGCGCACCTCACCGAGCTTGGCGGCGAGGCGCTCGCCGGAGCGGTGCACCGCCATGACCGCGGCGCCGTAGCGCGCCCGGAAGTCGACCTCCTTGAGCGTCGACCCGACGAGCGGCGATCCCTCGGCCACGACGACCTCGAACGTCTGCGCGCCGCCTTCGGCATCGGTGACCGAGAAGTGTCGGTGGGCGACGGGCACCAGTCCGACCATCTTCTGGAGATCGAGCACGCGCCCGACGTTGCCGGCGAACGTGAGTCGGTCGCCGGGGCGGAGCTCCGCGTCGGGTGGGACCGGCGCGAGGCGCGTACCGTCCCGGTCGATCTCGGCGAGGTAGACGCCCTCCAGGTTGCGAAGTCCGGCGGCGGCGACCGTCTGGCCGACGAGGTTGCTGCGATCTGCGACCTCCAGCTCCACCGTGTACTCCCGCTCGCCGCCGACGTCGGACTCACCCGGTGACTGTCGACGGGGGAGGAGGAGCGGGGTCAACAGGATCAGCGCGAGCGCACCTGCGGCCGCGACCGGCACCCCGACCGGTGTGATCTCGAACAGTCCGAGCGGCGGCCGACCGGACTCCCGCAGCAGCCCCGACACGGTCACGTTGGTCGACGTGCCGATCACCGTGATGACCCCGCCGAACACGGCGGCGTAGCTGAACGGCATGAGGAACCGCGACGGTGACCGGCCGGTGCGTCGGCACCAGGCCACCAGGCGAGGGGCGACCATGCTCACGAGCGGTGTGTTCGCGATCAGGCCGGACGCGACGGTGCCGGGGACGACCACGCGGGCGAGGTCGCGACGTTCGCTGCGCGCGCCGCTCGGTGGACGGGAGCCGAGGACGCGCTCGGTGATCCCCTGCAGCGCACCCGTGGTCTCGGTCGCGCCGGCGAGCACGTAGAGCGCCGCGACGATGATCGGTGCCTCATTGGAGAATCCTGCGAACGCCTGCTGCGCATCGACCACATCGGTCACGAGCAGCGCGATCACCGCGCCGACCATGACGACGGAGGGTTGGATGCGCTCGCTGACGAGCAGGACGATCGTCACCAGGACGATGGCCAGCGTGATCCAGGCGTCGGCCCCCACCGCGGCTCCTCAGCCTCGGGCGAGGCGGCGGTCGTGCCACCACTTCGTGATGCCGGTGAGGCGCCCCTCCTCGAGGCGGAGCGCGCGCAGGCGGTCCTGCACCTCGTCGTCGAGCGCGGGGAGGGTCCCGGTCTCGGGCGCCACGACCCACGCGAGGAGGCGGTCGGCGAGGGCGGCGTTGCGCGGCAGTACCGGGCCGTGCATGTAGGTGCCGACGAAGCGTTCCGCGAGCGCGCCGTCGACGGCCGCGCCGTCGGGCGTGGGGGCGCCGTTGCCGCCACCCGCGAGGCCGCGGCCGAGCGGTTCGAGGTCGTCGCCGAGGGTCGTGCGACCGCCGTGGTTCTCGAAGCCGGTCAACGTGGGTGGGGGGCCGGCCGGTCCCCAGTGGGGTGAGTGGAGCGGCTCGACGACGACTTCGCCGATGAGGCGGGGCGAGCCGGCCCGGGTCTCGAGGTCGACGAGGCCGATGCCCTCGAGCACGTTGCCGTCGGCATCGACGTAACGGTGCCCGACGAGCTGGAAGCCCGCGCAGACCGCGAGCACGGCCGCACCGCCGTCGCGCGCGCGTGTGATCGCGGCGCCGGACGCTCGCATCCCGGCCGCGGCCATCTGCTGCGGATCGTCCTCCCCGCCGCCGAAGAGGTAGACGTCGAGCGAGTCGGGGATCGGCTCGCCCGCCGGCACCTCCACCAGCTCGGCGGGGATGCCGCGCCAGTGCGCGCGCTGCACGAGCACCACCGCGTTGCCCCGGTCGCCGTAGGTGCCGAGCAGGTCCGGGTAGATGAGCCCGATGCGGAGCGCGGAGTCGCGGGTCACGCGCTCCTCCGTTCCGCGCGGTCGACGCCGAACTGCTTGTAGAGCGCCGAGAACTGCGTGTACGAGGCGACGATGTGCACCGTGTCGGAGGGCAGCGCGCGAGCCGCGGCGAGCGGGTCGGGCTCGATCGTGTGCTCGACCTCCGCATACCGGAGACGGACGGCGACATCGAGACACCGGTCGCCCGCCGCGGCGGTGGGCTTGCCGCGGAGCAGCTCGTAGGGCACGTCCCAGAGCCACGACGGGTCCTTGCCGTCGGCGACGCGCGCGTTGACCGCGATGACGACACCTGTCTCCTGCCCCGCGAGGTACCGCAGCACCTCGGTCCAACCGGCCGGGTTCTTGGAGAGGAGGAGCGTCGCGGTGCGGCCGTCGCCGAGTGGGACGGCCATCGCCCGGCCCGCCACGCTCGTGACCGACGCGGTCGCGTCCGCAGCGGCGCGGGGATCGACGCCGAGGTGCGCGGCCGCGGTCACCGCGATCGCCGCGTTGGCGAGGTTCCACTGTCCTGGGAGAGCGAGCCGGAGTGGGATCCGTTCGCCGCCGAGCACCAGGGTGTCCCCGTCGAGGCGGTCGGGCGTGTCGGGCTGCGCGAACCCGCAGTGCGAGCAGTCGAAGCGGTCGTCGGACCACGTCAACAGCTCCGCGCACTGGGGGCAGGTGGTCGCGTCGGAGCGCCAGCCGAGGCCCAGTGCGACCCAGGTCACCCGCGCGGGGCTGGCGGCCCACACGACGTGCGGGTCGGACGCGTTGGCGACGATCGCAAGGTCGGGGTGCGTCTCGGCGACTCGCCGCCACGACTCCGCCACCGCGTGCACCTCGCCGTAGCGGTCGAGCTGGTCACGGCTGAGGTTCCCGAGCACGAGCAGCTGCGCACCGAGCGGGTCGACGACGCGGGGAAGCACTCGCTCGTCCACCTCGAGGACGGCGTCCCCGGTGCCGGGCGCGGCCGCGAGCGTCGGCGCGATGCCCGACGTGAGGTTGGCGCCGGTGGAGTTGGTGATCACGGTGCGGCCGTCGGCCGCGAGCGCGGCCGAGAGCAAGCGGGTGGTCGTGGTCTTGCCGTTCGTCGCCGAGATCAGCGTGACCCGATGGCCCACGGCGAGCTCGGTGAGCAGGTCGGGTGCGATGGCGTTCATGACCCGCCCGCTGATCGTGGCTCCCTGACCGCGGCCGCTGATGCGCGACAGCCAGCCCGCGGCCCGTCCGGCGGCGATCGCCGCCCGCGTGCGGGCGCTCACGTGCGCTCGCACCAGAAGGCGTCGACTCGGTACGGGATGGCGAGCTCGGCCTTCCCGGCCGTGGCCGGGTCGGTGTCGATCACGTCGCGGATCTCGGTGAGCACGGCCTCGCGGTCGGTGTCGGGCAGCACGGCGACGTGGCTCACCGAGGCGAAGCGGGCCACGACGTCGTCGCGGCTCAGGACCTGCTCGTGGTCGAACTCGGCGGTGTGGAGCGGACCGAATCCGGGGCGGGCGCCCAGCGCGGAGTCGCTCCATCGCTCGTGGTCGCGCCACGGCGCGCGCTTCTCGACTCGATCGAGGACGTCCCAGCAGCGGTCGACCCACGGCACGCCGTGGGCGCGGGCGTTCCACACCAGGGCGACCCTGCCACCCGGCCGAAGCACGCGCGCCAGCTCGGCGAACGCCCGATCGGCGTCGAACCAGTGGAAGGCCTGCGCGACGGTCACTGCGTCGAGCGCACCGTCGGCCAGCGGCAGCGCCTCGGCGGTGCCGGCGACGACCCCGACGTCGGGTTGGGTGGCGCGCAGGTGGTCGTACATCCCGTCGACCGGCTCGACGGCCACCAGCCACGCGCCGGTCGGGGCGAGGAGACGGGTCAGCTTGCCGGTGCCTGCGGCGAGATCGCAGCAGCGCACGCCGGGCGCCAGCCGCAGGGCGTCGGCGAGCCAGTCGACGACCTGGCGTGGATAGGACGGCCGGGCCCGCTCGTAGGCGTCCGCCGCGGCGTCGAACCCGCGCGCGGCAACCTCGTGGACGTCCGAACCCATGGCGAGATGTTGCCAGGTCGGCGTGCCGTCAGATGTGGAGGCCGCACTCGATCTTGTCGCGGCCGGCCCAGCGGCCGGCGCGGGCGTCCTCACCCTCCTCGACCGGGCGGGTGCACGGCCAGCAGCCGATCGACGCGTAGCCCTGGTCGCGGAGCGGGTGGACCGGCAGGCCCCGATCGCGGGTGTAGAGCTCGACGTCGTCATCGGTCCAGGTCGCGATCGGGTTGACCTTCACGAGGCCGCGGGACACGTCCCACGTCACGATCGGCGCCTTGGCCCGGGTGCTCGCCTCGTCGCGGCGCAGCCCGGTCATCCACGCGCGCTTGCCCGACAGGGCCCGCGCCATCGGCACGACCTTGCGGGCACCGCAGCAACCGTCGGGGTCGTCGGCCCACTTGTCGTCCGGCTCGATGCTCGGCGTCACCACGTTGAGGTTGAGGTCGTACCGCTCGCGAACCGTCTCGACGTATTCGAGCGTCTCGGGGAAGTGGTACTGGGTGTCGAGCCAGATCACCTCGATGCCCGGCACCACCTGCGTGGCGAGA
The DNA here is from genome assembly GCA_964555735.1 of uncultured Bifidobacteriaceae bacterium. GTDB lineage: Bacteria > Actinomycetota > Acidimicrobiia > IMCC26256 > PALSA-555 > CAZKTS01. Next base: position 1,895 of record CAZKTS010000007.1, on the reverse strand, counting down.
TCGACGAGCACGCAGTCCTGGAGCGACGACGCGAGCACGAGGCCCTCGCCGAAGCGGTCGTACGCCCACTCGATCGCCGAGGTGGCCGGCTTGGTCTCGAGCTGGCGCGCGACGGCCGACAGCTCACGCAGGTCGGGCAGGCCTTCACCGTTCGTGGTGTGGACCCGCGGGAACGGCTCGGCAGTCGGGGAGTCGGGGATGTGCGTGGTCATGTCGCGCACTCCCCGTCGCCGATCTCGGCGACATAGGGCCCGGTCTCGTCGAAGTCGATGTAGAAGTCGGGCGCGGCCTCAGGCGTGGGGAACTCCTCGAGGTCGTCGAGACCCTTGCCCACCGTGCTCGCGCCGCCGGAGCGGGTGAGCCAGGCGCCGAACGTCTCGCCGGCGTCGCGCTCCTGCGCGAACCGGCCGACGACCCGCACCACCGCGGTGGACGCCGCCTTGGCGGGGAGCTTGGCCGCCTTCTGGCCGAAGTCGATCTCCATGTCGCCCACGCGACCGCCGAGCAGCATCTGGTAGCCGGGGGCCGAGCGACCGTGCGCGCGGCGCTCCCAGCCGAAGAAGCCGATATCGGAGATGTGGTGCTGGCCGCACGAGTTGGTGCAGCCGGAGATGTTGATGCGCACGCCGGGCACGTCGGCGAGGCCGTTGTCCTCGAGGGCCTTGTCGATGTCGTCGGCGAGGCCGCGCGACTGCGTGACCGCGAGGTTGCAGGTGTCGGCTCCGGGGCAGCTCACGACGTCGCGGGAGAGCTCGGCGCCCGGTGCGGCCATGTCGAGGGCGACGAGCCGCTCGAACAGTGCCGGCAGCTGGTCTTCCTGCAGGTCGCGGAGGACCAGGTTCTGGCGGTTGGTGATGCGGACGTCGACCCCGAACTCGCGCTGGATGTCGGCCACGCCGCGGAACTGGTCGGCGGTGACATCGCCCAGGCGGCAGTGGGCGTAGGCACTCACGGTGCCGTTGGCGCGGCCGCGCACGACGTTGGCGAGCTCCCACTTCGTGTACGGGTCGCCGTTCGTGATCTCGACCGGCGTCGCGTCGCCGTTGGCCGCGACGCCGTCAGCCGAGACCGCGGTGCCGACGCCGGCGGGCTCGTCGCCGTCGGCTGCGACCTCGGCGGGGATGCCGCCGGGGTACGTGGCCGACGCGATCAGGAACTTGCGCTCCTTGATGATCCGCTCGCGCAGCTCGTCGATGCCCATCGTGTCGACGAGCCACTTCATGCGGGCGCGCAGCTTGTTGTCGCGGTTGCCGTGGTGGTCCTGCACGCGCAGGATCGACTCGATCGTGGGGAGGAGGTCCTCGCGGCTGGTGAACTCCTCCAGCGCCTGCGCCGGGTGCGGGTTGGCGCCGAGGCCGCCGGCCATGAACACCCGGAAGCCGGGCTCGAGCGTGCCGTCGGCGCGGGGGCGGCTCACCGCGATCACGCCCACGTCGTTGAACATCGCCTGGCCGCAGTCGGTGGCGCAGCCCGAGAAGTTGATCTTGAACTTGCGGGGCAGGCGCTGCGCGATCGGGTTGCGCAGGAACAGCTCCTTGGTGGCCTCGGCCCACGGCGTGATGTCGAGCACCTCGTACGGGCAGGCGCCGGCGAGGTGGCACCCCGCGACGTTGCGCACGGTGTCGCCGCAGGCCTCGCGGCTGGTGAGGCCGACGGCCGCGAGGAGGCGCAGCACCTCGGGGGTCTGCTCGAGCGGCGTGAAGTGGAACTGCACGTTCTGGCGCGTGGTGAAGTGGCCCCAGCCGCGCGAGTAGTTCTCCACGAGGTAGGCGAGCATCTCGAGCTGGTCGGGCTCGAGCTTCCCGTAGGGGATCTTCACGCGCACCATCTGGTTGTGCCCGCCCTGGCGCTGCCCGTAGATGCCCTGGTTGAGGCGGAAGACGCGGAACGCGTCG
>CAZKTS010000006.1:0-7458 GCA_964555735.1 uncultured Bifidobacteriaceae bacterium | reverse complement strand
GTGACGACGACCTTCGAGCCGAAGCCGAGGCGGGTCAGGAACATCTTCATCTGCTCCGGCGTGGCGTTCTGCGCCTCGTCGAGGATGATGAACGAGTCGTTGAGCGTGCGGCCGCGCATGAACGCGAGCGGCGCCACCTCGATCGTCCCCCGCTCCATGAGCCGTCCGACGATCTCGGGATCGAGCATGTCGTAGAGCGCGTCGTAGAGCGGACGCAGGTACGGGTCGACCTTCGCGAGCAGGTCGCCCGGCAGGAAGCCCAGCCGCTCGCCGGCCTCCACCGCCGGGCGCGTGAGGATGATGCGGTTGATCTCCTTGGCCTGCAGCGCCTGCACCGCGAGCGCGACCGCGAGGTAGCTCTTGCCCGTGCCCGCCGGACCGATGCCGAACGTGATCGTGTTCGCGGCGACCGCGTCGACGTAGCGCTTCTGGCCTGCAGTCTTGGGCCGCACCGCCTTGCGACCGCGCAGCACCTCCGTGGAGAGGACCTCCGAGGGTCGTTGATCCTGCTTCAGCATCTCGATCGTGCGTCCGATCCCTTCTCGGTCGAGCTCATGGCCGCGCTCGAGCAACAGGACGAGCTCCTCGAAGAGGTGGCCCACCTGGTCGGCGACGTGGGGTTCACCGGTGACCGTGATCTCGTTGCCCCGGACGTGGATGGTCACGGGGAACGCCGCCTCGACGATCTTCAGGAGCTCGTCGCGCTGTCCGAGCAGCTCCACCATGAGGTGGTTGCCGGGGACGAGCACCTTCAGCTGCGCAGGAGCAGGCACGGTCACGTTACCCACACGGTAGCGCCGCTCACCGCTGTGTGATGCGCCGACGCTTGGCGTGAGACCAGAGGCGAGGATCCGCGGCGCAGGTACCCTGCGCCGCCCGAGCCGTGGCCCGAGCGGCCCGGCGCGAAGCGCCGAGAGCGGGAAGCTAGGCCGAGACGCGGAGGCCGAGGTCGTCGAGGTGGGAGCCGAGCTCGTCGGGGCGGCGGCCGAGGACGGCGGCCAGGACCCGGACGTCGTCGCGGCGGATCGTGAGCATCCGGCCATTGAAGTCCTGGCGCTGGAGCTGGATCGTGGCCGCGTACCGGGACAGGACCGTGGCGTCCGGGTGGTCGAGCTGGTTCAGCTGGACCAAGTCGAGGGTGACCCCGACATCCCGATCGTGGTCGCCGCCGGTGAGGTCGATCTCGATCTCGTCGCCCCGCGGCAGGAGCTGGTCCGGCGGCACGTCGTAGAGCTCGGCGAGCTTGATGAGTCGCCCCACCGAGAGTGCCCGCTCGCCCCGCTCGTACGCACCGAGGACCGATGCCTTGAACTCTTGTCCGGACCGAGCCTCCACGTCGTGCAGGGACAAGCCCTGCTGACGTCGGATCGCCCGGAGCCGCTCGCCGATCTGCGCGCTCACCTTGTTGCTCCCAGTTTGCCCCGGGGGGCAGGGTACCAGGATCAGCGGCCCGACGGCCACCCTCCGTGGCATTTTCGCGTCAGGAGCGGGATCCCACCAGGGCGGCGGCCACCGAGAGCGCTGCCGTCTCGGCCCGCAGCACGTGGCTGCCCACGGCGATGCGGGGCGCGGGACCGAGCGCGTCGAGCTCGTCGTCGTCGAACCCGCCCTCCGGGCCTACGACCGCGAGCCAGCCCCCCGGGCCGGGCGGCTCCAGCTCCTGCACCGGGACCCCGCCCCGGTCGCCCACGACGAGCCCGGGCGTGCCGACCAGGTCGAGCACCGGGCGCAGCGGCTCCACCGCCGGGAGCCGGGCCCGCCGCGACTGCTGGGCGGCCTCTCGCGCCACGCGTCGCAGGCGCTCGAGTGCGCCGTCGGCCCGCGTCCCCTCCCACCGGGCCACCGACCGGCGCGCGGTGACCGGCAGGATCCGGTCGACCCCGAGCTCGGTGAGGTGCGCGACGACGGTCTCGGGCTTCGCCCCCTTCGTGAGGGCGAACGCCAGGGCGAGGGGTGGCGAGCCGGCGGGCTCCGTGCGCTCGTCGGTCGTGGCCACCAGAGCGAGCGAGCCCGCGCCGAGCGCGTCGATCCGATAGGTGCGCCACCGCCCGGCGCCGTCCGCCACGGTGAGGCGCTCGCCGACTCGGAGCCGCCGCACGCGCTGGAGGTGGTGCCCGTCGGCACCGTCGATCGTGAGCTCGTCGGCGAGCGGGCCGTCGACGATCGCGTGCGCGGCCGCGGGCTCCGCGGCCGCCCAGCCGTCCGTCATCGCCCGACGGCGCGGGTCACTTCAGGGCCGAGCGCAGCTTCGAGAACACGCCGGACGCGGGCGGGGCCACCGCCTCACCGCGGAGCTCGGCCAGGCTCCGCAGGAGGTTGGCCTGCTCCTCGTCGAGGCGGGTCGGGACCTCGACGTCGATCCGCACGATGAGGTCGCCGCGGCCGCGCCCGCGCAACGACGGCACGCCCGCGCCCTTCACGCGGAACGCGGTGCCGGGCTGCGTGCCCGCCGGCACGGTGAGCTCGGTGGGCTCTTCGAGCGTGGGCACCTCGAGCGACGCACCGAGTGCAGCCTGCGCGACCGACACCGCGCGCACATGGAGCAGGTCGTCGCCGTCGCGCTGGAAGTCCGGGTGCTCCTCCACCTGCACGGTCACGTAGAGGTCGCCGGGGATGCCGGCGCGCGGGGCCGCCGGGCCCCGACCCGCGAGGCGAAGGCGCTGACCGTCGTCGACACCCGCCGGCACCTCGACATCGATGGTGCGCGTCGCCTGGACCCGCCCGTCGCCGCGGCAGTCGCGGCACTGCGACAGGATCCGCTGCCCGGTGCCGTCGCACACCGCGCACGGAGCGGCGGTGACGATCTGACCCAGGATCGAGCGTCGCACCTGACGGACCTCGCCCGCGCCGCCGCACACGTCGCAGCGGCTGGGGTGCGTTCCCGGCTCGCAGCCCGAGCCGTCGCAGCGCTCGCAGGGCACGGGAAGCCGCGCTTCGATGGTGTGGGTGGCACCGAACGCGGCCTGGTGCAGGGTCAGGCGGATCGTGGCCTCCGCATCGGGCCCGCGCGCCGGACCCGACGGCCCGCGCCGGCCGCCGAACGGATCGCCGCCACCACCGCCGCCGAAGAACGCATCGAAGATGTCACCGAAGCCGAAGGCGTCGCCCGGCGCGCCCCCCGGACCCGCCCGCGACCCGGTGTCGCCGAACACGTCGTAGCGACGACGGCGCTCCGGGTCGCGAAGCGTCTCGTACGCGGCGCTTGCTTCGCGGAACCGCTCCGCCGCCTCGGGGTCGGGGTTGCTGTCGGGGTGGTACCGGCGCGCGAGCTCCCGGTAGGCCCGTTTGATCTCGTCGTCGGTCGCCGAGCGCGACACGCCGAGCACCTCGTAGTGGTCGCGGCTCATGAGAGGTGTCGCCCCAGCTGCTGCGAGACCGACGCGACCGCGGCGAGCGCATGGCGGTAGTCCATGCGCGTCGGGCCGAGGACGCCGACGATGCCCACCGCCCGACCGTCGATCGCGTACGGCGCGACGACGATCGACGCGTCGCGCAGCTCGTCGAGCCGGTTCTCGGTGCCGATGCTCACGCTCAGCCCGGCGTCGAGCAGCTCCCGGACCAAGGACACCACGACGACCTGGTGCTCGAGCATCTCGAGCAGGCGCGCAGCCGTCTCCGCGGTGGCGAACGCGTCGTGCTCCGCGGCGATGCGGCTGACCCCGCCGACGTAGAGCGGCTCGACCGCGTCGGCCTCGGCCAGGGTCGCGAGCGCGTCTCGGGCGCGCCCGACGATCTCGTCGAGCGCCGCGTTGCCCGACGGCGACGGCGACGGCAGGTCGGTCCAGGCGCGGTTGCGGAGGAGCTCGTCGAGCACACCGTTGGCGGTGGCGACGAGCGCGTCGTCGGGCATGACGTCGACGCCCCGCCCGTCGGGGATGCCCTCGAGCTGGAGCACATGCTTCTCGACCGCGCCGTTGGACAGCACCGCGACCACGAGCACGACGCCGGGCTGGAGCGGCACGAGCTGGACGCTGCGCACCTGGGCGTCGCGCTGCTCGGGCCCGACGACGACCGCCGCATGACGGCTCACCCGCGCGAGCAGCCCGCTCGTCTCGTGGAGCAGGTCCTCGAGGGCCTGGTGCGCGGACGCGAAGAACTCCGACACCGCCTGGTTCTGGACCGGCGGGAGGCCGTCGGGACGGGTGAAGTGGTCGACGTAGAAGCGGTAGCCGCGGTCGGTGGGCACCCGCCCGGCCGAGGTGTGCGGCTGGACGAGGTAGCCCTCGCGCTCCAGCACCGTCATCTCGTTGCGGACCGTGGCGCTGGAGACGCCGAGCCCGCTCGTCTGCGCGATGGCCTGGGAGCCCACCGGCTGCGCCGTCTCGACGTACTCCTCGACCACGGCGCGGAGGATGGCCGCCTTGCGCTCGTCGAGGTCGGAGGTCGTCATTGGCACTCGATGTTACCGAGTGCCAGCGGGAGCGCCGTCCCAGGTCGCGGCGGCGAGCACCCGGGCCGTGAGGTCACCGGCCAGCAGGCGGCCCGCGGGCTCCAGGACCACCCTCGGGCCCTCGGTGCGGACGAGCCCCGCCGCCACCAGCTCCTCGACGATCGCTCGCGCGCCGGGTGGGACCATCGCGCCGTCGCGGGTCCGGAAGGCCAGCACGAAGGCCTCCTCCGCCCGGGCCGGGCCCTCGAGCAGCTCGGCGCCGGCCGTGGGGTCGAGGCCGGCGGCGACGTGCTGGATGTAGCGCTCCGGCGTGCGCACGTTCCACCACCGCCGTCCGTCGCGGTGGCCGTGCGCGGCGCACCCGACGGCGAGGTAGTCGGCACCCGCCCAGCAGTCGAGGTTGTGCCGGCACTCGTGACCGGGCCGGGCCCAGTTCGACACCTCGTAGGACGCGAGCCCCGCCGCGCCGAGCGCCGCGTCGGCGACCGCGTACTTCTCGGCCTGGTCGTCGTCGTCGGGAGCCGGACGCGCGCCCGCGACCACCGCCTTCCCGAGTGGGGTCCCCGGCTCGACGGTCAGGGCATAGGCGCTGACGTGCGGCGGTGAGAGCACGAGCACGGCGTCGAGGGTCCGCCGCCAGTCGTCCACCGACTCGCCGGGAGTGCCGTAGATCAGGTCGAGGTTGAACGTGTCGATACCCGCGTCGCGAACCGCGCTGACCGAGCGCCCGACGTTGTCGGGATCGTGCGTGCGCTCGAGGAACGCCAGCACATGGGGCGCGACCGATTGCACACCGAGCGACACACGGGTGACGCCAGCGCTGCGGTAGCCGCGAAGCTTCGCGACGTCGACGCCGTCGGGGTTGCACTCGACGGTGACCTCGGCGCCGGCGACCAGCGGGATGCCGCGCAGTATCTCCTCGAGCTGCTCGGGTGACAGCGTGGACGGCGTGCCGCCGCCGACGAAGACCGTCGCGGCTTCCACCAGCGAACCGTCGTCGACGAGGCGGGCGACGTGCGTTGCACACGCCGCGACGTAGTCGTCGACCAGATGGGCGCGATCGGTCCACGTCGCGAAGTCGCAGTACCCGCAACGGGCCGCGCAGAACGGGATGTGGACGTAGACGCCGGGGCCGGGGGCCACCGGTCGAGTCTCGCGCTACGCCTCACCCGAGACGACGGGCGGCCGGTGCGAGCGGGTCACGCCCGGCGCGACCTCGTCGGTCACCGCGTAGCCGAAGGTGTCGGTCGGGCCGCGGAACGCGGCCACGTCGAACGACCGCCCGAGCACGCCCGCCGAGACCACCGTCGGGTCGGCGGGCGAGCCGGTCATCGCCCAGAGCTGGTACACCCGCCCCTCGGGGAGCCGCGGCAGGTTGCCGGCCACGAGGTAGCCACTGCCGTCGGGCATCGCGACGACCATCGTGTGGTGGCGACCGTCGGCCGAGCCGAGCGCGACGGTGCGCGACTCGGGGTCGACCGCCGCGGCCGCGGCCGCCCGATCGGTCCCCCGCTCGGCGACGCTCTCGGCGAGCGCGGCCAGGCGCTCCTCCTGCGAGGTCATCTGGTCGTCGAGGACGAGGTACGTGATCGACGCGGCGACCGCGCTGGCGGCCGCGACCCCGGCGGCGATGCGAAGCCCGAGCGATCGCCGGGCGGCGCGCGCACGCCGCTCGGGTTCGAGCGGGAGCACCAGACCGGGCGGCTCGGCGCTCAGCTCCCCCGCGATGCGGCTCCAGAGGCCGGGCGGTGCGTCGGTGCCGCCGTGCGCGAGGTATGCCGCGGTCTCGCGAAGCTCCTCGAGCTCCGCGCGCGCGTCGGACGAGCGGGCGAGCCACTCCTCCACCTGCACCCGCTCGTCGCCGTCGACCGCGTCCAGCGCGTACGAGGGCAAGAGATCCTCGAGCTCGGCCGGCGTCAGCTCTCGGCCCACGGCCCGGCTCCTCCGGTGACACCGCTCTCGACGAGCGACGCGCGCAGCCGTCCGAGACCGCTGCGGATCCTGCTCTTCACGGTTCCCTCGGCTTGGCCGAGCAGCACCGCGACCTCTCGGTAGGTGTGGCCTCCGAAGTACGCGAGCTCGATGGCCGCACGTTCGGCGTCGCCCAGGTCGTCGAGCGCCTCGCGCACGTGCTCCGCGAGCGTGAGGTCGTAGACCTCGCGCTCGAGGTCGTATCCGGACTCGGCCGTTCGGCGGGCGTCGCGCTCTTCCCGACCGCGGCGCGCCGTCTCGGCGCGCACGACGTCGACGCTCCGTCCGTGCGTCTGCGCGAGCAGATACGCGCGCAGCGATCCGCGGTCGGCATCGAAGCGCTCGGGCGCGTTCCACAGCCGGAGGAAGACCTCCTGCACGACCTCCTCCGCCATGGAGCGGTCGTTGACGATCCGGAGCGCGAGCCCGAATGCGGCGCCCGCGTGCCGCCGGTACGCCTCGGCGAGGGCGTCCTGGTGGAACCGGCCGATCGCGACCACCAGCTGGGCGTCGCTCAGGCCTCGCAGGTCGTCGGGCTGCACGGACTCGCTCTCTCGAGATGGTGGCGAGGCGGGGGGATTCGCCTCGCCACCATGGTGTTCGGCCTGACCCGCCGACCCGGATGTCCCGCGAGCCATCACGAGCCGCCGGCCCTCGCCCTAGCCTCCGGGCGTGATCGAGGTGCGGCTGCCGCCCGAGGCCGAGGCGTTCCGCGACGACGTGCGGGCGTTCCTCGAGCGGGAGGCACCCGGCGGCGTCTACCCGGCCGACTTCGCCGCCCGACTGGCTCGCGCCGGGTACGTCGTGCCGCACTGGCCCCGGCCGTGGGGGCTCGACGCCACCCCGCTCCAGCAGCTCGCGATCGACGACGAGCTCCGCACGGCCAAGGCCCCGCGACCGATCAACCCGATCGGCATCGGCTGGGCCGGCCCGACCCTCCTCGTCGCGGGGACGCCGGCGCAGCAGGAGCGGTGGCTCCCGTCCCTGCTCGACGGCAGCGAGCTGTGGTGCCAGCTGTTCAGCGAGCCCGGGGCCGGCAGCGACCTCGCGTCGCTCACCACGACCGCGACCCGCGACGGCGACGAGTTCGTCGTCCG
>CAZKTS010000005.1:0-3912 GCA_964555735.1 uncultured Bifidobacteriaceae bacterium | reverse complement strand
CCGGCCATCCCGACGAACATCAGGACCCAGCGCTTCAGGGAGGGGCTCGCGTCGGCCTCGGGGGTCGCCATCGGGCGTGAACCTAGTTGCGCCCCCGCGACCCGGCCCGCACAATCGCGCGGTGACGAATCCGCCGGGCGGCGGTTGGCAGGGCGACGGATGGCCGGAGGAGCACTCCGACCGGCGGCCTCCGTCCGCGCCGCGGCAACGGTCGCGGCGCCCGCCCGACGACCGCCGGCGCCGCGAGCCCGCCCGGTACGACCAGGGCGCGTACGACCAGGGTGGCTACGACCCGGGCGGGTACGACCAGGGCGGGTACGAGCAGCCGGGCTACGACCCGCAGCACCAGCAGGGCTACTCCCAACCGGGCCACTACGAGCAGGGCCACTACGAGCAGGGCGCGTACGAGCCGTACCAGCAGGGCGGCTACGACCAGGGGCACTACGACCAGGCTCACTACGACCACGGGCACTACGACCAGGCCGGGTACGACCAGGCGGCGTACGCGATGCCCGATTGGCGGGACCCGACCGACCCGCGAGGCCAGGGCGTTGTCCGCGCGCCACGCGGGCGCGGCGGCGGTGGCCTTCCGCCGCGCGTGCCGACCATCCCGACCCTCCTCGCCGCGGTGGTGGCCGTCGTGCTCGCGTTCGTCCTCGGCCGGTCGATGGGCGGCGGCGGTGGCGACTCGGAGGTCGCGACACCGGTGACCACCGACTCGGTGTCGACGACCGTCGCCCAGCCGACGACGCACGTGGTGGGCACGGGCGAGACCCTCAGCTCGATCGCGGCGTCCTACGGACTGACCACCGACGAGCTCGCCGCGTACAACGGCATCACCAACGTCAACCACGTGTTCATCGGCCAGCGGCTCAACATCCCGCCGGCCACCACGCCGACGGTCGCCACGACCACCACGAAGGCGAAGAGCAAGGACTCGGGCTGAGCCCCGCTGTCCCGGACTCGCTCGGGCGGGGCTGACTAACGTCCGCCCCATGGTGATGACCATCCTGCGGTTCAACTGCGTGCAGCCCGGCCTCGAGCCGACCGAGATGGCGAAGCGCTACCAGGCCTTCGCCGACATGGCCGAGTACGCCGACCAGCGCGGCGGCTCGATGATCACGCTCGAGGAGCACCACGGTGCCGACAACGGGTGGAGCCCGTCGCCGCTCGTGATGGCCGGGATCGTGTTCGGCCGCGCCAAGAACCTCGGCGTCACCATCAGCGCGCTGCTGCTGCCGCTGCACGATCCGCTGCGCGTGGCCGAGGACATCGCGGTCCTCGACCTCACGAGCGGCGGGCGGCTCACGACGATCCTCGGCATGGGCTACCGGCCCGAGGAGTACGCCGCGCACGGCAAGGACTGGAAGGGCCGGGGCGCGCTCATGGACGAGTGCGTCGACACGCTGCTCAAGGCGTGGACCGGCGAGCCGTTCGAGTACCGCGGCACCACGGTGCGCGTCACGCCGCGCCCGGTGACGCAGCCGCACCCACTCGTCCTCGTGGGCGGCACGAGCAAGCCGGCGGCGCGGCGCGCGGCGCGGTTCGGCCTGCCGATGTTCCCGGCCGCGCACCTGCCCGAGCTCGAGGGCTACTACTACGAGCAATGCGCGGAGCACGGCACGCAGGGCTTCTGCATGATGCCGGGCGCCGACACGAAGATGACCTTCGTGTCGGAGGATCCCGAGAAGGCCTGGGCCGACCTCGGGTCGTACATGCTGCACGAGGCCACCACGTACTCCAACTGGCAGACGCCCGACATCAAGTCGGCGGTCCACTCGCACGCGGCCGACGCCGACGCGCTGCGCGCCGAAGGGATCTACCGCGTGGTCACGCCCGCCGAGCTCGTCGACGAGCTGCGCGCCGCCGGCGACGCCGCCGCGTGCAACCTCCACCCCCTCGTGGGCGGCATGCCCATCGACACCGGCTGGGAGAGCGTCCGCCTGTACTTCGAGGACGTGCTCCCGGCGCTCGCCTAGCGCGCACACGGCGTGCGGAGGCAACTACGCCGGCGCGCGTCAGCACCGCGTCGACGGGGAAGCGGCGGCGGAGTTCCTCGCCCGCAGCAGACGAGCCGTCAGGCGAGCGCGAGGACGAGGATCGCAGCCGCCGCACCCCGGTGAGTGTGCCGAGAGCGGACTAGAGGATGTTGACGGCTCGCGCGGCGATGATGCCGATGGTGCCGAGGGAGAGCACGCCCTGGCTCGCCATGAGCAGCTTGGCGGGATGCGTGAGCGGCATGGTGTCGGTGGGGCTGAACGCGGTGGAGTTGGTGACGGCGACGTAGAGGTAGTCGATGAACGTCGGCTTCCAGTGCGGGTACTGCTCCGCCTGCTCGTCCTGGGGGAAGCGGAAGTGGCGCACGCCCGGCTGGTCGTAGAGCCGGGCGTAGGGGCCGCCGCGGTCGAGCTCCCAGTAGACGAGGCCCGACGTGATCGCGAGCGTGCCCCAGAGCTTGACGCCGCTGATGATGAGCGCCCGTCCGTCCACGACCCGGCGGGCGAGCAGCTCGTCGAAGACGAAGAACAGCCCGACGATGGTGGTGAGCACCATCAAGAGGATGAACCCGATGATGAGGGGCCGCGCCCACTTGACGTGCGTGCGCCCCGAGAGCTGCAGCACCCCGATGATCGTGACCGGCACCCAGAGCGCGAGCTCGATGCCCGGCAGCCACGTGCGGGTGACCGAGCTGATGTCGCCCTGGACGAGCATCTGGAGCCCGATCGCCACCAGCACGAACAAGAAGACGACGAGCGGCTCGAGCCGCTGACGCCGCTGGTGGGCGGCTCGCGCGTCCGCGGCGGAGGCGGTCACGGCCCCGACGGTACCGACGCCCCTTCCGCGAGCGCCATTCCGTGAACACCGGATGCCGCGATAGCGTCGCGCCCCGCAGCACAAGGATCCCCGAGGCCGGGAGCGGCTCATGCAGTCCTACGACAAGCTCTTCATCGGTGGCGAGTGGGTGGACCCCGACGGCAAGGGCTCCATCGAGGTCATCTCGCCGCACACCGAAGAGGTCATCGGGTCGGTCCCCGACGCCTCCACCAAGGATCTCGACCGCGCCGTCGCCGCGGCGAAGGCCGCCTTCGACGGCCCGTGGCCGCGTATGACCCCCGAGGAGCGGGGCGAGGGCCTCAAGCGCCTGTCGGCCGCGCTCCAGGCGCGCGCCCAGGACATCGCGGATCTGATCTCGAGCGAGAACGGCTCGCCGAAGAGCTGGTCGGTCATGGGCCAGGTCTTCTCGGCCACGATGGTGCTCGACACCTACGCGAGCCTCGCGTCGAGCTACCAGTGGGAAGACCGCCGCGACGGCGCGCTCGGCGCGCCCGTGCTGGTACGGCGCGCGCCGGTGGGCGTCGCCGCCGGCATCATCCCGTGGAACGTGCCGCTGTTCATCATGGCGCTGAAGCTCGGCCCGGCGATGGCCGCGGGCTGCCCGATGGTGCTCAAGCCAGCGCCGGAGACGCCGCTCGACGCGTACCTCTTCGCCGAGGCGGTGCTCGAGGCCGACCTGCCGCCCGGCGTCATCAACATCGTCGCCGCCGGTCGCGAGGCCAGCGACCACCTGCTGCGCCACCCCGACATCGACAAGGTGAGCTTCACCGGCTCGTCGGCGGTCGGCCGCCACATCGGCGAGGTGTGCGGCAGCCAGCTCAAGCGCTTCACGCTCGAGCTCGGCGGCAAGTCCGCGGCGATCGTCCTCGACGACGCGAACCTCGACGAGGCCACGATGGGCAACCTCGTGATGAGCGGGCTCATGAACAACGGCCAGGTGTGCGGCGCGCAGAGCCGCGTGCTCGTGAGCAAGAAGCGCTACGCCGAGGTGTCCGAGGCGCTCGGCGCCGCGGTCGGCGCGCTGAAGGTGGGCGACCCGCTCGCCGACGACACCCAGATCGGCCCGCTCGTCGCGCA
>CAZKTS010000004.1:0-2433 GCA_964555735.1 uncultured Bifidobacteriaceae bacterium | reverse complement strand
CTGGGTCGCGGTCACCGCAGGGATCCTCTTCTTCGTCCTGAAGAAGACGGTCGGGCTGCGAGTCTCCGCAGATGAGGAGACGCAAGGCCTCGACGAGCTCGAGCACGGGTACCCGGGCTATGGGCCCGAGGTGTTCACGCTCCAGGTGGAAGAGGAGCTCGTCTCGACCTGAGCTCCGCCACCCATGCCCGCGACGCCGCGGCCGATGCTCCCGAGTGCATCGTGCCGCGGCGTCGCCATGGGCGAGAATGCCCGGGTGAGCGTGAGAGTCCGGTTCTCGCCGGCACCCACCGGTTCCCTGCACGTCGGGTCGGCGCGCACCGCGTTGTTCAACTGGCTGTACGCGCGCCACCACGGCGGCACGTTCGTGCTCCGGATCGAGGACACGGACCGCGAGCGCTCGAAGGAAGCGTGGGCGATCGGGATCGAGGAGACGCTGCGGTGGCTCGGCCTCGACTGGGACGAGGGTCCGATCCACCAGAGCCAGCGCACGGCGGAGTACATCGCCGCGGCGGACCAGCTGCTCGCCGACGGTCACGCCTACGAGTGCTCGTGCACGCCCGAGGAGCTCGACGCCCGGAACGAGGCCGCCAAGGCCGCCGGGCGCGCGCCGGGCTACGACGGTCACTGCCGCGACCTCACCGCCGAGGAGCGGGCCGCCCGCGCGGCAGAAGGTCGACCGCGGACGATCCGGTTCCGTACGCCCAGCGACGGGGTCAGCTCCTTCCTCGACGCGATCCGGGGTGAGGTGCGGGTCGAGTGGTCCACGGTCCCCGACTTCGTGATCGTCCGCTCCGACGGCAACCCGATCTTCTTCCTCGCCAACGCCGTCGACGATCTCGAGATGGGCATCACCCACGTGATCCGAGGCGAGGACCTCATCGACTCGACCCATCGGGTGCTCGCGTTGCGTCGAGCCCTCGGTGGTACCGAGCCGCCGGTGTACGCACACCTACCGCTCATCCTCGGACCCGACCGCGCCAAGCTCTCGAAGCGCCACGGTGCGGTCGCCCTCGAGGACTTCCGCGCGGCCGGCTACCTCGCGCCGGCGGTGTGCAACTACCTCTCGCTGCTCGGCTGGGCGCCGGACGACGGTCGTGAGGTGATGGATCTCGACGAGGTCGTCGCCGCGTTCTCGCTCGAGGGCGTCACCAAGGCGTCGGCCGCCTTCGACCACGACAAGCTCGACTGGATGAACGGCGAGTGGATCCGGCGGCTCACGCTCGGCGAGCTCGAGGCGACGGCGTTGCCGCTCGCCACGGCCCGCTTCGGTGATCGCATCGACGGACCGCAGGCGCGCGAGACCTTCCGGGAGGCGTTGCGCATCGGTCAGGAGCGGGCGGTCACCATCGGGTCGCTGTTGGACCAGATGGACTTCCTCTTCGTCGATGATCGCGACTTCGAGATTGCGCCGGAGTCGTGGGAGAAGGCGGTCAAGACGGAACGGGTCACCGACGTCCTCGACGCGGTCATCGCGCACCTCGAAGCGTGCGAGTGGACCGTCGATGCCGTGGATCTTCGGCCGGCACTCGACGCGCTCGGCGTGAAGCCGCGCAAGGCGTTGCCCGCGGTGTACGCGGCGGTCGAGGGCCGCCACGCGGGTCTTCCGCTCTTCGACTCGATCGTGCTGCTCGGACGTGAGCGCACGTTGGCCCGGCTGCGCGCCGCGCGGAGCCGACTCGCCTGAGGCGCGCGGGTGAGCTGGCTGACGTGGAAGGTCGCCCGGCGGGCGTTGCTCGTCGTGCTGCTCATCCTCGTCGGGTACTACCTGATCACGTTCGTGCAGGTGTGGCGCGCCGCCGAGGCGGACGACAAGCGACCGTCCGAGGCGATCATCGTGCTGGGCGCCGCGCAGTACGACGGACGGCCGTCGTCGGTGTTCAAGGCGCGTCTCGATCACGCGTATGACCTCTACGAGGAAGGGCTCGCGCCGAAGATCGTCGTGACCGGTGGCAACCAGCCGGGCGATCGCTTCACCGAGGGACAGGCGGGCGCGAACTACCTGATCGATCGGGGCGTGCCCGACGCCGACATCCTGCGCGAGACGACGAGCAACAGCTCGTGGGAGTCGCTGGCCGCGTCGGCGACCTTCCTGCGAGCGCGCGGCATCCAGCGCGTCATCCTCGTGTCGGATCCGTTCCACTCGCTCCGGATCCGGCTCATCGCCGAAGAGCTCGGCTTCGACCCGGTGACCTCGCCCACGCGCACGAGCCCGATCTCGGGGCTGGACGAGTGGCTCCGATACGCCTCGGAGGCCGTGCGCGTCTCGTTCGGGCGCATCTTCGGGTTCGGGTCGCTCGCTCGCGCGTCCAACCGGGTCGGCTCGCTCGCCGGTAGCCAACCGGTGGGGGCTGGTGGCAGCCCACTGGCTATACGGGTCGGACCATAGGGGGGGGTGTAATCGGCAACACAACTGGTTCGGGTGCAGTTTTT
>CAZKTS010000003.1:0-7350 GCA_964555735.1 uncultured Bifidobacteriaceae bacterium | reverse complement strand
TCAGCGCGAGAGGTGCGGGGCGACGTCGCGGTGGAACGCGTCCATCTGGTCGAGCAGCTCCTGGAGCGACCGGTTGCGGAACCGGATCTGGAGGTGGCTCACGCCCATCGCACCGAACTCGTTGAGGCGCTCGGCGATCATCTCGCCCGAGCCCTGCAGGGTGTCGGCCCCGACGTCCCACCCGGGATCACCTACGTAGAGGAACTCGGTGATGGTGCCGAGATCGATGGGCTCGTCGCCCAGCGTCTGCTTGCGGTGCTCGAGCAGGAACGCGATCTGGGCGGGCATCTCGTCGCGCGGCGTGCCCTGCGGCAGCCACCCGTCGCCCCGCTCGGCGGCGCGCCGCAGCGCGGGCTTCGACGACCCACCGACCCAGATCGGGAGCCGGGCCTGGCGCGGCCGGGGCGCCATGCCCGCGTCCTCGAGGTGCCCCCAGTACTCGGTCTCGATGTCGGGGTACTCGTTGGTGAACGCCTCGCGCACGACGTCGACCGCGGCGTCGGTGATCGGCCCGCGTTGCTCGAAGTCGAACCCGAGCAGGTCGAACTCACCCTCGAGGTGCCCGGCGCCGACGCCGAGGATCGCCCGACCGCCGGACAGCTCGTCGAGGGTCATGAACGACTTCGCGGTGTGGAGCGGGTGGCGGTAGCTCATCACGTACACGTGCGACATGATCCGCACCCGCTCGGTCTGGCCCGCGATCCAACCCAGCGTCGCGACGGTGTCGTACCAGGTCGTCGCCATGTGCGCGTCGAGCGGCTTCGTGACCGCGATGTGGTCGCAGACCGCGACGTAGAAGAACCCGGTGTCGTCGGCCTTGCGCACGATCGCGCTCAGCTCGTCGGCGCCCGCGTCGGCTTCCCAGTCCTCGACGAACGTCTTCGACTTGGCCTGCACCTGGAGCTGCATGCCGTAGACGAGCTGTCCCTCCGGGACGATGGTGCTCACGTGGCACCCGCAGTGCTCTGCCCGAGGTGCTCGCGCACCGCGAGGACGGCAACCTCGTGTGCCTGCTTGGCCCCGTCGAGGACGTCGGGCATGGCGAAGAAGCCGTGGAACATGCCGTCGGCCCGGTGCAGCTGCACGGGCACGCCCGCCGCCCGCAGCAGCTCGGCGTAGTGCTCACCCTCGTCGCGGAGCGGGTCCATCTCCGCGGTGATCACGATGGCCGGCGGCAGCCCCGCGTGCGACTCGGCGCGGAGCGGGGAGCAGTACGCCTCGGCGGCGAGCTCGGGATCGGGCACGTACTGGTCGCGGTACCAGACCATCGAGGTGGTGGTGAGGAAGTAGCCGGTCGCGTTCTCGGTCTTCGACGGGTAGTCGTTGCACCGATCGGTGTTGTCGATGACGGGGTAGATCATGAGCTGCGAGGCGAGCGGCGGACCGCCCCGGTCGCGCGCCATCAGCGCGACGGCGGCAGCCAGGTTGCCGCCCGCGCTGTCGCCGGCGATGCCGAGTCGCTCTGCGTCGATGCCGAGCTCGTCGGCGTGCTCGGCGGTCCACCGGGTCGCGGCGAAGCAGTCGTCGACCGCGGCGGGGTAGCGGTGCTCGGGCGCGAGGCGGTAGTCGACCGACACGATGACCGCACCGATCGCGTTGCTGAGCCGGCGGCACGTCGCGTCGTGGGAGTCGAGGTCACAGATGACCCACCCGCCGCCGTGGAAGTAGACGATCCCGGGCGCCCGGTCGTCGCCGCCGCCCGCGCTCGTGGGCCAGTAGATGCGCACCGGCACCTCGCCGTCGGGGCCGGGGATCGTGCGGTTCTCGACCTTCGCGACGGGCTCGGGGTCACCCGGCGCCTTCGGCATGTTGCGCTGGATCTCACGGGAGCGCTCCGCATCGTCGACCACGTCGACCTGCGGGAACGCCTCCTCCATGATCTCGATGATGGCGGCGGCGGTGGGATCGATCGGCACGGGCCGGGAGGTTAGTGGCCATCTGACGGGTCGTCAGGTGGTCGGGCTAACGTCCGCGCCGTGAGAGCCGAGATGAAGGTGGAGTGGCGCCGGATGGCGCGGCGGAGCCGGAATCGACCATGAGAGCCGACGAGCGGTACACGTCGATCCCGGGGTTGGTCCTCGCCCAGGCCGAGGCCATCCCCGACGACGAGGCGCTGGTCGACACCGAGCCCGCGTTCCCGAGCGGCGAGGTCCGGCTCACCTACCGCCAGCTCGCGGACGTCGCGGTCCGCGCCACGCGCGCGGCGATCGCGGCCGGCATCGAACCGGGCGACCGGGCCGCGATCTGGGCGCCCAACATGCACCAGTGGATCGGCGCGGCACTGGGCGTGCTCGGCGCCGGTGGGGTCATCGTGCCGATCAACACGCGCTTCAAGGGCGCGGAGGCGGCGTACGTGCTCGGCAAGTCGCGCGCCAAGCTCCTGTTCACCGTGACCGACTTCCTCGACACCGACTACGTCGCGATGCTCCGCGACGCGAACGAGGATCTCCCGGCACTGGAGGGGATCGTCGTGCTGCGCGGTCCGGTGCCCGACGGTGCGATCAGCGCGCAGGACTTCATGGCCGGCGGGGACGCGGTGCCCGAGGCGGACGCCCGCGCCCGGATGCAGGCGGTGAAGGGCGACGACCTGTCCGACATCATCTTCACGTCGGGCACCACCGGCCGCCCCAAGGGGGTCATGACCACCCACGCGCAGACGTTGCGGGTCTACGAGGCGTGGACGGACGTCATCGGTCTCCGGCGCGGCGATCGCTACCTCATCGTGAACCCGTTCTTCCACACGTTCGGCTACAAGGCCGGCTGGCTCTCGTGCCTGCTGCGGGGCGCGACGATCGTCCCGTTCCAGGTGTTCGACGTGCCGAAGGTGCTCGAGCGCGTGGCCGAGGAGCAGATCTCCGTGCTGCCCGGGCCGCCCACGCTGCTCCAGGGCATCCTCGACCAGCCGGGGCGCGACGAGTACGACCTCTCGCCGCTGCGCCTGACCGTCACCGGTGCGGCTGCAGTGCCGGTGCGCCTGGTCGAGCGCCTGCGTGAGGAGATGACGTTCGAGACGATCATCACCGGCTACGGGCTCACCGAGACCACGGGCACGGCCTGCATGTGTCGTCACGACGACGATCCCGAGACGATCGCCAACTTCTCGGGCCGGGCCATCCCCGACACCGAGGTGCTGGTCGTCGACGACGACGGCAACGAGGTGCCGCGTGGTCAGCCGGGCGAGGTGGTGGTCCGGGGCTACAACGTGATGCTCGGGTACTTCGAGGAGACCGACGAGACCGCCGCGACCATCGATGCCGCCGGCTGGCTCCACACCGGCGACATCGGTGTGATGGACGAGCGCGGCTACCTCAAGATCACCGACCGCAAGAAGGACATGTTCATCGTGGGGGGCTTCAACGCCTATCCCGCGGAGATCGAGAACCTGCTGCTCCGCAACGACGCCCTCGCCCAGGTCGCGGTCGTCGGCGTGCCGGACGAGCGCATGGGCGAGGTCGGCCTGGCCTACGTGGTGCCCCGACCGGGTGCGGCGGTCGATCCCGACGAGCTCATCCAGTGGGCGCGCGGTGAGATGGCCAACTACAAGGTCCCGCGGCGAGTCGAGATCGTCGACGAGCTCCCGCTCAACGCGTCGGGCAAGGTGCTGAAGTACGAGCTGCGAGCCCGCGCCGCCGGCGGCTGATCCCGCACCCGGCTGCGCGGCGGCGGCCGGGTTCAGCCCGAGATCAGGATCTGCGTGGTGGCGTCGCCCGGCACCGCGGTGCCCGTGGCGTCCCACGACCACTGGTCGTACGCGCCTTCCTCCGGCTCGAAGGCGCCGAAGTGGTCGAAGTTCGACGACGCGCCGCGGTAGTGGATCGTCTTGCCGCTCTCGAGCAGGGCCTTGCAGGTGGCGAAGGTGTTGCAGTCGTTCTTGCCGTCGAGGTTGGCGGCGAACACCTTGCTCATCTTCGTCGGGTCCGTGCTCTTGGCGGCGACGGCCGCCAGCGCGCTCAGGATGGTGCAGTCGTAGGTGTGCGCCGAGAAGACCGGATCGACACCGGTGGACGCCAGCGACGCGGCGAACGGGTGCTGGATGCCGGCCGGGTTGCCGGCGGGCATCGTGCCCTTCATCCCCGCGATCAGCGCGGGATCACCGACTGCATCGCGGAACTGCGTGCTCTGCATCGTGTCGACGCCGTAGGTCGCGACCTGTGCGGGACCCTTGCCCTCGGCGGCGAGCTCCTTCACGAGCGCGGCACCGTCGTCGGCGAACCCGACCAGCACGATGCTGTCCGTCTTGGCGCCGACCGCGCGCTCGACGTCGCGCGCGTGCGTCGTGGCGTCGGGGTCGTAGCCCTCTTCGGTGACCTTCGCGCCTCCCTGCTCGAGCGCGCGCACGAGCGGCTTTGCGATGCCGTCGCCGTAGGTGTCCTCACGGAACAGGACGGCCGGGCGGTTGTGCCCGTCGGCGAGCACGAGCTCGGCGAGCGCGAGTGCCTGGATCGTGTCGGGGGGCGCGGTGCGGAAGTAGTGGCCCTTCGTGAGGTCGGGCTCGAGCGGAGCGGACGTGTCGGAGCCCGAGCACGTGAGCACCTTGCGGGTGCCGATGCGCTCCTGGAGCGCGAGCGCCGCCCCGGACGTCGCCGGGCCGATGACCACCTGGGCGCCGGCCGCGACGAGCTGGTCGAAGCCGGCGCGCGCGCTGGTCTCGGGTGCGGCGCCTTCGTCGGCCGTCACCGACCGCACCGGCACGCCCTGGATCCCTCCGGCCGCGTTGATCTCGGCCACCGCGAGGTCCACCGGGGTGCGGAGCGACTCGAGCAGCGGCGCGATCGGGCCGGTCTCGGGGGCGAGGCTCCCGATCACGAGCTCCCGGGGCTTCTGCTGGGCGGCCGCGGCGGCGGGTGCCGCGAGCAGGGCCACGGCGACGGCCAGGGCGCCCCCGAGCGCGACACGACGGGCGGGCTGCATACAGACGAGCACCTTGGGGAGAGGGGCACACGGTGGTCGGGGGCAAGGGTACCGCCGGATCCGGGCGGAACCGTGGTCACGGGGAGCCACTACATTCCTGACGGGTCGTCAGATATGCCCCGAGCGCCCCGGCGACGTCGCCGAGCGAAGCGCTCGACAGGAGAGAAGAAAGAGTGGAGGAGGCGACGTGCTCGACCTGGTGATCAAGGACGGCACGGTGGTGGACGGCACCGGGACACCGGGACGCCGCGCCGACGTCGGCGTGCGGGACGGCCGCATCGTCGAGATCAGTGAGGACGGCGAGTCGATCAGCGAGGCCGCCGCCGAGACCGTCGACGCCGAGGGCCGCATCGTCACGCCGGGGTTCGTCGACCCGCACACGCACTACGACGCGCAGCTCTTCTGGGATCCGGCGGCCTCGTCGTCGAGCCTCCACGGCGTGACGTCGATCATGGCCGGCAACTGCGGGTTCACCCTCGCGCCGGTCGCCGAGTCCGACGCCGACTACCTCCGGCGCATGATGGCCAAGGTCGAGGGGATGCCGCTGCCGGCGCTCGAGCAGGGCGTGCCGTGGAACTGGTCGAGCTTCCCCGAGTACCTCGACCGGCTCGAGGGGTCCATCGGCGTGAACGCGGGGTTCCTCGTCGGGCACTGCGCGATCCGTCGCAACGTCATGGGTGCCGACGCGGTCGGCACCGAAGCCACCGACGCGCAGGTCCAGCAGATGGTGCAGCTGCTGCACGAGGCGGTCGACGCGGGTGGCATGGGCTTCTCGACGACGTTGTCGTTCACGCACTCCGACGGCGACGGGGAGCCCGTCGCGTCGCGCTGGGCGTCGCGTGAGGAGGTGCTCGCGCTCTGCGCCGCGGTGCGCGACCACGAGGGCACGACGCTCGAGTACGTGACCGACGGCTGCCTCCGCGGCTTCCGGCCCGACGAGGTCGAGCTGATGGCCGAGATGACGCTCGCGGCGCGGCGGCCGCTCAACTGGAACGTGCTCACCGTCGACTCCAAGGAGCCGGAGCGCTACCGCGAGCAGCTGGCCGCGAACGAGAACGCCGCGTCGGCCGGCGGGAAGTCGGTCGCGCTCACGATGCCCGTGCTCGTCGAGATGAACATGAGCTTCCTCAACTACTGCGCCTTGTTCATGCTGCCCGATTGGTCGGAGGTCATGAGCCTGCCGGTGCCGGAGCGCATGGCGAAGCTGCGCGACCCGGCGGTGCGGGCGCACATGAAGGCCCGGGCCGCGTCGCCCGACGCCGGTGTGTTCGCCCGCCTCACCGACTGGGGTCGCTACATGATCGGCGACACCTACTCGGCGGCGAACGAGGGCCTGAAGGGTCGCAAGGTCGTCGACCTCGCGAAGGAGCGGGGCCAGGACGAGTTCGACACGCTGCTCGACATCGTGCTCGCCGACGACCTGCGCACGATCCTGTGGCCGCTGCCCACCGACAGCGACGACGAGTCGTGGGAGCTGCGCCGCCAGGCGTGGGAGCGCGACGACGTGCTCATCGGCGGCTCCGATGCCGGTGCGCACCTCGACCGGATGTGCGGCGCGCCGTACACCACGCGCTTCCTCGCCGACTGCCTGCGGGGTCGCAAGCTCGTCTCGCTGGAGCGGGCCGTCCAGCTGCTCACCAGCGCGCCGGCCGCGCTCTTCGGGCTGCGCGACCGCGGCACGCTCCGCGTGGGGGCCTACGCCGACCTCGTGGTGTTCGACCCGACCACGATCGACATGACCGACGTCACGCTCGTCGATGACCTGCCGGGCGGGACCGCCCGGCTCTTCGCCGGGGCGACCGGCGTCGAGCGCGTCTTCGTGAACGGTCGGGCGATCGTCCGCGACGGCCGCGCCACCGGCGACCTGCCCGGGACGCTCCTGCGCTCCGGCCGCGACACCGCCACCGTCCCTGTCCCGGCCGGCCCGTAGCGCGCGAGGCCGAGAGCCACGAGGCGTTCCTGAAGCCGCAAGAGCAACTTCAGGAGCGCATCGAACCATCGAGTACCGTCCGCACCCGCAGTTCGACAAGGGAGACGCACCGCGATGCCCACGCTCACCGGGAAGCCCGTGTACCAGCTGCTGATCGGCGGGGAGTGGGTCGACGGCTCCGACGGGTCGTACGGCATCGTGAACCCCGCGACCGAGGACACGATCGACGAGGCGCCCGAGGCGAGTGCCGCCGACGCCGAGGCCGCCGCGCAGGCCGCGCGTGACGCGTCGCCGGCGTGGAAGCGCACCAAGCCCGAGGAGCGCGCCGAGCTGCTGTCGAAGCTCGGCCAGGCGATCCAGGCCAAGAGTGCCGACCTCTTGCCGCTGATCATGGCCGAGACCGGCGCGACCCTGAAGGTGGGGTCCGCGCTCCAGGTGCCGCAGGCCGTCGCCCGCTTCGACCGCTACGCCAAGGGTGCGATGCAGGACATCAGCATCCCGCTCGCGCC
>CAZKTS010000002.1:0-2196 GCA_964555735.1 uncultured Bifidobacteriaceae bacterium | reverse complement strand
CTCTGATCGCGCTGGTCGACGTGCCGCTGACGCTGTGGCAGCACCAGCGGGCGCTGCGCATGACGCGCGATGAGATCCGCGAGGAGAGCAAGGACGTCGACGGCAACCCGGAGCTGCGCAACCGCATCCGCCGCGCGCAGCAGGAGCTCGCGCGCCGGCGCATGATGCAGGACGTGCCGCGCGCCGACGTCGTGATCACCAACCCGACGCACTACGCCGTGGCGCTGCGCTACGACGAAAACCGCATGCGCGCCCCGGTGGTGGTGGCCAAGGGCTGCGACCTGGTGGCGCTGCGCATCCGCGAGATCGCCGGCGAACATCGCGTACCGCTCATCGAGGCCCCGCCGCTGGCGCGGGCGCTGCACGCCGGTTGCGAGATCGGCGACGAGATTCCGGCGCGGCTGTACGCGGCGGTCGCCCAGGTCCTCACCTACGTCTACCAGCTGCGCACCGCCCGCCGCCGTGGTGCGCGCCCGCCGCCCCCGCCGCACATCGAAACGCCGCCGCCGGCGCCGCCCCGGCGCTGAAAGCGTGACGCGCGTCGCGCTCCCGGCGCGCGGCGCGGTGCCGGAGAACCGACGCTCGCGCCCGGCACGGGACTTGCTCCATCCGTGCCGGGATTCCACGTCCCGCGACAGGCATTGAACGAGTACCGATGGCCGAAGCCGTGATCAAGACCGCCCCGCCGCCGCTGGCGCTGCGACTGCTGGTGCAGCGCGGCCTGGGCGCGCCGCTCCTGCTGCTCGGCGTGCTGGCCATGGTGGTGCTGCCGCTGCCGGCCGTCGCGCTCGACGTGCTGTTCACCTTCAACATCGCGCTCTCGGTGCTGATCGTCATGGCCGTGGTCAGCGTCGCGCGGCCACTGGATTTCGCCATCTTCCCGACCGTGCTGCTGCTGGCGACCCTGCTGCGGCTGGCGCTCAACGTCGCCTCGACCCGCGTCGTGCTGCTGCACGGCCACGAGGGCACCTCGGCGGCCGGGCGCGTCATCGAGGCCTTCGGCGAATTCGTGGTCGGCGGCAACTACGCCGTCGGCATCGTGGTGTTCGCCATCCTGACGATCATCAACTTCGTCGTGGTCACCAAGGGCGCTGGCCGCATCTCCGAGGTCAGCGCGCGCTTCACCCTCGATGCCATGCCCGGCAAGCAGATGGCGATCGACGCCGACCTGAACGCCGGCCTGATCACGCAGGACGAGGCGCGTACGCGCCGTGCCGAGGTGCGCAGCGAAGCCGACTTCTACGGCTCGATGGATGGCGCCAGCAAGTTCGTGCGCGGCGACGCCACCGCCGGCATCCTGATCCTGATCGTCAACATCGTCGGCGGCCTGGCGATCGGCACGCTGAGCCACGGCCTCGGCTTCGGCGATGCGGCGCGCGTCTACACGCTGCTGACCATCGGCGACGGCCTGGTGGCGCAGATCCCGGCGCTGCTGCTCTCGACCGCGGTCGCGATCATCGTCACGCGCATGTCACGCGCCCAGGACCTCGGCGGCGAACTCGCGGCGCAGCTGTTCCGCCAGCCGCGGGGCCTGGCGGTCGCAGGTTCATTGCTCGGCGTGGTGGGCCTGATTCCCGGCATGCGGAACGTCGCCTTCCTGCTGGGCGCCGCGGCGCTCGGCTCGGCGGCCTACATCCTGCGCAAGCGCGCGCTCGCCGCCGCGACGCACGTGGCCGAGGCGCCGCCGCCGCCCGCGCCTGCGGCCGAACAGAAGGAACTCAGCTGGGAGGACGTGCAGCCGGTCGATCCGATCGGCCTGGAGGTCGGCTTCCGGCTGGTGCCGCTGGTGGACCGCAACGCCGGCGGCGAACTGCTGGCGCGCATCCGCGGCGTGCGCCGCAAGCTGACCCAGGAGCTCGGCTTCCTGGTGCAGGCGGTGCACGTGCGCGACAACCTGCAGCTGGCGCCGAACGCCTACCGCATCCTGCTCGCCGGCGTGCCGGTGGGCGAGGGCACCATCTACCCGGAGCGCGACCTGGCGATCAACCCGGGGCGCGTGTTCGGCAAGCTCGCCGGCATCGAGACGCGTGACCCGGCCTTCGGCATGGAGGCGGTGTGGATCGAGGCGGGGCGACGCGAGCAGGCGCAGACCCTCGGCTACACCGTGGTCGATGCCGGCACCGTGATCGCCACGCACCTGA
This sequence comes from uncultured Bifidobacteriaceae bacterium, assembly GCA_964555735.1. Lineage (GTDB taxonomy): Bacteria > Actinomycetota > Acidimicrobiia > IMCC26256 > PALSA-555 > CAZKTS01. Next base: position 55 of record CAZKTS010000002.1, on the reverse strand, counting down.
GCCACGTGATCCAGACGCACGCACACGAGCTGCTCGGGCACGAGGAAGTGCAGCA
>CAZKTS010000001.1:0-1536 GCA_964555735.1 uncultured Bifidobacteriaceae bacterium | reverse complement strand
GACCGCAGCCCGATCTTCGACGAGGCGCTCCCGCTCATGCGCCGGTTCTGGGCCGAGGACGACGTGCACCACGACGGCGAGTGGTTCCACTACGACGGCCTCAGCGTGCGCCCCAAGCCGATCCAGCCCGCGATGGACGTCTGGCTCGGCGGTCGGGCCCCGAGCGAGCTGCGCCGGTGCGGCCGACTGGGTGACGGCTGGCTCGCCAGCTTCTTCACGCCCGCCGACTGCGCCGAGGGTCGTCCCACCATCGAGGCCGCGGCCGCGAACGCGTCACGCGCGATCGACCCCGAGCACTACGGCGCGATGGTCACGTACACGCACGACGAGCTGCCCGACGCGCTCCGGCAGCGGCTCGCCGCGCTACGTCCCGAGCTCGACCCGGCCGATCTCGTGCCGATCGGGCTCGACGCGCTCCGCACCCGACTCACCGAGTACATCGACGTCGGCTTCTCCAAGGTGGTGCTCGTCCCCCTCGCCGAGCCCGATGCCGCGCAGGGCGGTTGGGACGCCGAGCTCGCCCGCGTCGCCGACGCCGTCCTCGACCTCCAGACCTAGGGTCGCGCTCGCTGCTCCGGCACAGCCGGCGCGGCACGAGTCGCTTCGTGCTCAGCCGCTTCTTCTTCGTGGGTCACCAACGGCGACCGTGCGAGCGAGATGGTCGAGACGAACATCACCACGACGGCGGCGACGGTCGCGCCCACGGCGAGGGTGCCCGTTGCGCCGAGACCCTCACCGAAGAGGGTGACCCCGATCACGCAGCCGACCACTGGATCGGTGACGGCCATCGCCGGGAGCGACGCCGCGAGGTGGCCCGCCTGGAACGCGCTCTGGTTCAGCAGGAGACCCACCGCAGAGACCGCGAGCAGCGCATACGGCTGCCAGTGCCCGAAGGTCTCGAGCACACCGTCGTCGAACAGGGCGATGGTCGACTTCGTGAGGGCAGCGGTCATGCCGTAGGTGCAGCCGGCCGCGAACGCGAGCAGCAGCGCGCGCCGGTGCGGCGGCGCGTCGCGGGCGGCGAGCACCGCCAGCGTCACGGGGACCGCGAGGCCGACGCCGGTCAGCACCCAGGCGAGGAGCGACGCGTCGGTGCGGCCGCCCTCGGGCGAGCCGACCGACACGAACACGGCCAGCCCCGCGACCAGCGCGATCGCCGGGATCCACTCGCGGCGGGTGACCCGCTCCGGGCGGCCGAGCGTCGCGAGCGGCAACGCCCACAGCAGACCGCACACGAGGAGCGGCTGCACCACGATGATCGAGCCGAAGCCGAGCGACGCCGCCTCGAGCACGTAGGCCGAGACGTCGACCCCGGTCCCGGTGAGCCACATCGGGTTGCGGAAGAGCTTGCCGAGCAGACCCCACCGGAGCGAGAGCTCACGGTCCTGGCTGAACGCCGCCCGCTGCTGGAGGACCGACGCGAGTGCGTACGCGAAGCCCGCGAGGACCGCGAGCAGGATCGCGATCGCGAGATCAGACACCGATCGGCGTCGGCGCGCCCGGGATCTCGTGGGCCCCGAGCGTCCCGACCGCGAG